>NZ_KV789346.1:0-108695 GCF_001807555.1 Brevibacterium sp. HMSC08F02
TGCTTCGTCAACAAGATGGACAAGCTCGGTGCTGGGCTTGCCAGCTTCCATGCGTTCTTGCCGCGGCTCTTGGAGTCGGCCGTGAAGGTGGCTTCGCCCTTCTTAGTGGTGGTGAAGGTGCCCTTGCCGCTGCCTCCGTCAAGCTTTGCTGACACCTTCGGGTTCTTGACCTTCCACGACACGGTGTCCAGTTTGACGTCCTTTTCGGGCTTGATGCTGGTGTTCTGTGCTTTCTTCGGCAGCTTGATCGGGCCGCAGCCGTCCTTTTCGAACTCCTTGGCCTTCTTGCAGTCGTCGATGCGCTTATCGATTGCCTTCTGCACTTCTGTGCCGAGCGCCTTCGTGGGCTTGGGGTCGACCTTGAGCTCTGCGCCGCCGTCATCCCCGCCGAAGCCGACCGTGGCCTTTGCCGAAGTCGCTTCGATGAACTTCGAACCTTCCGTCGAGATTTCGTAGGTGCCGGGCAGCACCGCGTACTCGGTGTCGGGGTTCGACGCCGTGAAGTCCTCGCCGTTGATCTTGACGTTCGCTCCGGCCGGGGCGGTGATCTTCACGGTGCCAAGGTCGGGGGCGTTGAGCTTCCACTTGTCGAAGAAGAGCCCCTGCTTTCCGTCCTTGTGGCCGGTGAGCTTGATGTGCTTATTTTCTCCGCCCTGCTTGTAGCCGACGGTGATGTTGGCTTCGTCGCCGTTGCGCTCCGAAGCAGTCACCTGGGCGTCCGACAGAGTGTCAGCGGCGGCCTTTGCGTACTTAGGGTCGTCGATGAGGTCCGTGTAGGCCTCTTCGGGGACATCGAACGACGCGAAGGACCGCGCCTTTTCGAAGTCTCCTTCGTTGAGGGCTTCGACGAACTTTTCGGCGGTGGCGTCTGGACCGTACACGGTGCGGTTGATGATGAAGTGTGCGATGGCGCCGACAATCACCAGGATCAGCACGACGGACGCTGCGATCACAGGGACAAGCCACGCTGCCGTGTTGGACTTCTTCTTGGGGCGTTCGCGAACCGGGGAGGCCGCAACCGTGGTCCTGCCGGCACCCGCTGGGGTGCCCGCACCCGGGCCTGAAGCCGGGCCAGCGCCGGGGCCTGGGGGAGGTGCCGTGTTGCCAGCGCCCGCTGCTCCAGCGGCCGCGCCTGCACCGGCGGCAGCACCTGCACCAGCTGCTCCTGCCGCGGCACCCGCGCCGGGTCCGCTGGCCGGGCGCTGCTGGACGGGAGGCATGACCGCGGTGTTGTCACCGGCGGGGCCAGAGGGGGACGAGGTGGAGTGAGGGTCGTTCTGTCCCTGCGGCTGTCCGGGCTTCTGCCCGGGCTGCTGGCCAGGAGCCTGTGCCGGTCCCTGCGGGGCGGCGGGCGGAAGGACCGTGGTCTTTGCGTCTTCGCTGCCACGGGGAGTTCCCATCGCCGGCTTGGAGCTGCCAGATTCCGCAGGCTTCTGCGGGCCAGCCTGCTCGGCTTTCTTCTGCGCAGCTTCAGGTGCCGGCTTCGGTTCAGGCTTCTGCTCTGGTTTTGCCTGTGCGGCTTCAGGAGCAGGCTTCGGTTCCGGCTTCTGCTCTGGTTTCTGCGCGGGCGAGCCACCGGGGAACGGTTTGAACGCCTGGGTGGGCTGGTCCTCACTCGGCACAGGGCCGCCCGCGGGCTTCGGCGTGGGCGCGCTGCCGCCCGGCGCCTGTGCGGGAGTCTGCTGTCCAGAGCCGCTCTTAGAGCTGCTTGGAGGTGTCGGCTTTTCAGATGGCCGTCCGCTGCCGGTATTCGGCTCGGGAGACGACGAGCTGTTGCTGCCTTCTTCGGGCGTTGGCTTGCTCATTGCTTCCTTCTTCGCATTGACTGTGTGAGGCCTGCGCCTCAATCTATCAGCTGGGCCCAGTCTGCACGTTCTTTCCGCGTGGAAGCTGGGAACCGCGGCAAAGCTGGTGCAACATAGGACCAATGGACCCCTCGGCACACAGACTTCGCATCCCCCTCCTCGCAATTCGCTCGGCACTCCCGGCTGTCATCGTGGTGGGTGCCGTTGCGTTCCTGTCGGGTGCGGCCGCCTGGACGATAGCCGCCGCACATCTCATGCCCACTTCGGTCATCATCGTGTGGGCCATGCGCGGGCTCGCGGCAGCCGCCGGCCTTGCTGTGCCGCTGGGTTCGGCAGTGCTTTCGCTGCCGCCGACGCTAGCCAACCTCGCTCTGTTCTTTGCGATCTACTGGAGCGGTGCGCGTCTGCGCCGGATGCTGGAAGCCGAAGACGCTGAAGACGAAACAGACGGCCGTGACCGTCTGCGCTCGCAGATCATCGGTGCGGCGTCCGTTTTCGGAATCTTTGCGGTGCTGGTCGTCATCGCCGCGATCATCGGGGGCGCCGCCGCGGACCTGCGGGGTATCATCCGGGTCTTCGTACTCGTGAGTGTTCCCGTGCTCGTGTCCCTGCGGCCGGCTGGTGAGCTCATCAACCAGGCCGTCCGCGACTACATGGGATCAGCGGCGCTGGAAGCCCTGCGTATGTCGCGTGGACAGACCCTACGCGTTTTCGCGGCACTGGCCATCAGCTCGAATGTCGTTCTTGCCGTCCTGATTGCCGTCCGCTTCCGCGAAGTGACAGCGGTTCTTGACGCGTACTCATCGCCGACTGCTGCCGCAGTGGGACTGGGCGTGATCCAGTTGGCCTACGCGCCGACCATCTGGGCGGCCGGAATTGCCTGGGCGTCCGGTGCCGGGGTCGCCCTGGCCCGAGGTGTCGAACTGTCGGCATACCAAGGTGCCGAGGGCATTGTGCCCCCGTTCCCCATCGCGTACGTGTTCCCGCCTGATCCGGGCCCGTGGGCTGGTCTGCTCGTACTCATTCCGGTTGCCGCGGTAGCCGCCGCGGTCATCGGGCGCAGCACGTGGCAGTCAGCCGCTCAGCTGTGGCCGGCCGTGTTCTCTTCCGTGCAGATCCTCATCGGATTTGCCGTTCTATGCCTGTTCTTCTCCGGCGGCATCGGCGGGGGGGGGCTGAGTGAAGTCGGCGTGGACGTTGTGCCGATGATGTTCCTCGCCGGCCTGGGCACGTGCGCCGTTGTCTTTGCCGGTACGGGAATGGTGTGGCTGCGCGACCGCTACTCCGAAGCTGAGTGAAGTGCGCGCAGGAAATCAGTTCTGCGGAGCCAGGCCGGGCATGTCGATGCCCGTGAGCTTCTTGAATTTGTCGTTCAGCGCCGTGTTGTACTCCGAGGTGCACGAAGCTGAAGCCTGTTCGGTCAGTGCTGAGCTGACGCACTCCTGGTAATCCGCCTGCTCCGGGTAGGTGAGCAGGGTGCCGACAGTGCCCAGGCCCACGTAGCCGGACACGATGATGCTGATGACGCCCATGATGAACCACGACGCGGGGCGGTTCTCCCGGCTCGATGCGGCAAAGAAGCGGATGGCCACAACGACGGCGGCAACAGCGAGAACGCCGGCCGCCACCTTGATGGGAACACCGAGCATGGACACCAGGAGACCGCCGATGACGAGCATGCTGAGCGTCGTTCCAAGCTGGGCGGCGCGGCTGGGCTGCTCGGAATCCTTCTTCGGCTTCTGGGTATCTGCGTCGGGTTGAGTCACGCTGTCTATCTTGGCATACCTCGTGACAGATGTGGCTGCTGGCCGCTTGGCGGTCCGCCCCGCTCAGATTTGCTCTACCTGGTGGACAGTGTCTTGCGCGGGTCTGTCACTCATGGGCGATTCAACTGTGCTGTGGGTTGCTTATAGTCCGAAGGCTCCACCGCTGACGAGGATGACGATGCCCAGCCCGATGAGCACTGCTGGGAAGAGAATGTCTTCCCACCGTTCCAGGGCTTCGGCAATAGGTTTTCTTGAGCTGATCCATTTGGCCAGGAACACCAGGACGGCCACCAGTACTAAGAAGACGATGCAGCAGGCCAGCACTGCACCCCAGCTGACGCTGACGAACACTGGCACATAGACGCCGAGATTGTCGCCGCCGTTGGCGAAGGTCACGGCCGCCACGGCCCAGATCGAGACGCGTTTGCCTTCCAGTTGTGCTTCGTCATCATCGTCTTCGCCGCGATTTCGCCAGGCCTGCCAAGCCGCCCAGAGACCCAACCCCAGGGGAATCAGGCCAAAGTACGGCAGGATGGCTTCCGGCAGCAGTATTTGGGCGCCAAAGGCTGCTGCTGCTGCAGCGCCTAAAATACCCAGGAATCCTAGATATTGTCCCACCAGGATGCGGCGGGTGGTTCCTGGTTGTCCTTGGCCTCGGGCAAAAAACAGAGACAGGATGACGACGTCATCAATGTTGGTGGCGATAAACAGGCCAATCGCCTGCACGATGGAAGAAATCACGCGCTGAGCTCCTCATCATGAGCACAACCGGCAACAGTGCAGACCGGATCAATGCAAGGGGCAGCTACGTCAACGGCCAGGGTCGTGTCCACCAAGGCAGTCAGTGCCTGCGCCAAGTGTGGGTCCGCGATCTCGTAGCGGGTTTGGCGTCCCTGATGCTTGCCGACCACAATGCCACAATCGCGCAGACAGGCCAGGTGGTTGGACACATTAGACCGTGTCAGGTCCAGAGCGTGGGCAAGGACCGCCGGATATTCAGGCCCCTCCAACAGCGTTAATAAAATTCGGGATCGCGTGGGATCGGCCATGGCTCGACCCAACCGGTTCATGACATCTAAACGAGCAGAATTGGTCAGCATGTAGTGAACTATACAGCAACCACTGAATAGTGCAACTAGATTTTACGGGAACGACAAGAGGTATATGCGGCTGTTGACTTTGCTCGGCGGTTTTTCGCAGCTTCATGTGGTGGCCTGCTTTCACCTCTTCTGTTGCTGGCCAAATGCACCACATAGAGTGCCGGAGCTGACCAAGGCGTATAGGGGTTGATGCAAACGCTGGCATATAATTCCGCATGTGCGACTACTGCTCCTAGCCTCCGGCACCGGTTCTCTTGTCCAAGCCGTCATTGACGGGCTTGCTGACACGGGCATCGAAATCGTCGCCGTCGGCTCAGACCTGGCAGATGCACCGGTCCTACAGAAGGCGCGTGCAGCAGACATTGAGGTCTTCAGCGCACATCCGCGTGACTACACCGACCGTGCGGCATGGGACCAGGCTTTTACTGAGACTGTTGCCGACTACCGCCCCGACTGGGTGGTTTCGGCCGGCTTCATGCGGATCCTCGGAACAGCTTTCGTGTCCCGCTTCGGTGGCAGGATCATCAACACCCACCCCGCTCTTCTGCCGTCCTTCCCCGGCGCTCACGGGGTGCGTGACGCAATCGCCTACGGGGCGAAAGTCACAGGGACCACCATCCACCTGGTTGACGAGGGCGTGGACACCGGCCCGATCATCGCGCAGTTCCCGATCGCGATCGAACCGGATGAAGACGAAGTCGCCCTGCATGAAAGAATCAAGACAATTGAGCGCCGCGAACTTGTGCGCTTCCTGCGCTTTCTTGAGCACAGCACAATCGAGGTGAGTGGGCGGCACGTGTCCGGGTACACGCCGTCGGCTTCCTGAAACAACCTGACCGAGGAGCAGAGTGAACGACCAGCGTCCCATCCGACGGGCACTTATCAGCGTCTATGACAAGACCGGACTCGAAGAGCTGGCCGCCGGACTGGCAGCCCAGGGCGTCGACATCGTGTCAACCGGTTCGACCGCGGCGCGCATTGAAGCCGCAGGAGCGTCCGTAACCCCGGTCGAACAGCTGACCGGATTCCCCGAATGCCTCGAGGGGCGCGTCAAAACGCTCCACCCGAAGGTCCACGCAGGCATCCTCGCCGACTCCCGCAAGGCCGACCACATGGACCAGCTGGAACAGCTGGGTGTCGAACAGTTCGACCTCGTGGTGGTCAACCTCTACCCGTTCGTCGAAACTGTGGCCTCCGGTGCCGGCTACGACGACGTTGTCGACCAGATCGACATCGGCGGACCCTCCATGGTGCGTGCAGCCGCAAAGAACCACCCCACGGTCGCCGTTGTAACCGATCCGGCCCGCTACGGCGAAGTCATCGAAGCCGCAGCTTCCGGTGGCTTTGATCTTGCTGCCCGCCGTGAACTTGCCAAGGCCGCTTTCGAACACACCGCCGCATACGATGTCGCGGTTGCCGCCTGGTTTGGCCAGCAGCTGGGCAGCGAAGACGTCGAACCGGACTTCTTCGGCATGACCGCTGACAAGAAGAACGACCTGCGCTACGGCGAAAACCCGCACCAGAAGGCGGCCGTCTACGCGTCTCCCGGCACCGGCGGCATCGCAAATGCCGTGCAGCACGGCGGCAAGGAAATGTCGTACAACAACTACGTCGACACGGACGCCGCGCTGCGTGCCGCCTACGACCACGAAGGCCCCGCCGTGGCCATTATCAAGCACGCCAACCCGTGTGGCATCGCAACGGCTGACACCATTGCCGAAGCACACCGCCTGGCCCACGCCACAGACTCGCTGTCCGCTTACGGCGGTGTTATCGCGTGTAACCGTCCGGTCGACCTGGCCACGGCCGAATCCATCAAGCCGATCTTCACCGAAGTCGTCATTGCGCCGGGCTACGACGCCGACGCTCTCGAGCTGCTACAGACCAAGAAGAACCTGCGAATCCTGGAAATCGACGGCTACGACGTGCCGCCCATGGAGTACCGACAGGTCAGCGGAGGCCTGCTGGTGCAGGACCGCGATGCGCTGCAGGCAACTGGTGATCGCGCCGACCAGTGGACACTGGCAGCGGGCAAGCCCGTTGACGACAAGACACTGGCCGACCTCGAATTTGCTTGGCGCGCATGCAGGGCCGTGAAGTCCAACGCGATCCTGCTGGCATCCAACGGGGCCGCGGTCGGCGTGGGCATGGGCCAGGTCAACCGCGTGGACTCGGCGAAGCTCGCCGTTGAGCGCGCAGGTGCTGAACGTGCCCAGGGCTCGGTTGCGGCATCCGACGCGTTCTTCCCGTTCGCAGACGGCCTGCAGGTGCTCATCGACGGCGGTGTCAAGGCTGTCGTTCAGCCCGGCGGTTCGATTCGCGACGAAGAGGTCATCGCCGCTGCAGAGGCCGCGGGCATTTCGATGTACTTCACCGGCACCCGCCACTTCTTCCACTGATCGGCTGTCGCCAGAGCACACATGGCTAAGGCCGGCAAAACTCGAACCTCCCGTGCGAGCCGCGCTCGCACGGGAGGCCGCGGGCCCATTTCCAAACGGTGGATCTACTGGAAGCGCCGCTATTCCAACCCGGTGCGGCGCGACTGGGTTCTCCTGTACACGCTCATCGGGATTGCGCTGTCCTGTGTTGGTGCACTGGTGAACGTTCGCGTGGGCGGCATCATGCTCGCCGCGACAATCTCCGCCGTGGGGCTCCTGCGCATTGTTCCGAGCTCCTGGCAGAAAACCTGGGTCAACCGAAGCGCTGCCACTGATGCTGTGTCGACGCTGCTTGCCGCAGCCCTCCTGGTTTTTCTGACTTTGACCCTGCCGTCAACCTGACGGCACCGGTTACAGCTTTTCGACCGGCGCGTAGCGCATGAGCAAGCGCTTGGTGCCTTCTGAACCGAAGTCGACCGTCGCGACTGCCTTGTCGCCGCTTCCGGAGACTTCGAGAACCGTTCCCACCCCGAAGGAGTCGTGGGAAACCTTGTCCCCGGTTTCGACGACAACGGCTTCGCGATTGGGGCGAATGCGGTTGGGGAAGCTGCGGCCAACACTCGCCGCGGACTGGCTGGGCCGGCCTGAGCGCATGCTGCGGCCCAGAGTGCCCGACCATCCGTGCGCACCGGAACGTGATTCTTCGCGCTCGGCAGCTGCCGCGGGGCTCAGCGCGCCCGTCGATTCCCAGTTGATGAGCTCTTCCGGGATTTCGCCCAGGAAGCGGCTGGGCGGGTTGTATTGCGGCTGGCCCCACATAGAGCGGGTTTCAGCGCGGGACAGGAACAGCTTCCGTTCGGCCCGGGTCAGACCGACATAGGCCAAGCGGCGCTCTTCGGCCAGTTCCGTGGGGTTGGAGAAAGAGCGTTGGTGGGGGAACGTGCCGTCTTCCAGACCGGTGAGGAACACCACCGGGAATTCGAGGCCCTTGGCCGTGTGCAGGGTCATGAGGGTGACTTCGCCCAGTTCGGCATCCGGAATCGAATCGGCATCCGCTGTCAGCGACACCCGCTCAAGGAAGTCTCCGAGAGTGCTTTCCGGGTGCTGCGCGTGGAAGTCTTCGGCCACGGCAACGAGTTCGGCGAGGTTGTCGACCCGGGCTTCGTCCTGAGGATCCGAGCTGGCGCTCAGCTCAGCCAGGTAGCCGGTCTGTTCCAAAACGGATTCGATGACGCGGGATGCCGGCGCACCGTCAGCTGAAGTCATGAGGTCGTTCATGAGGACCGTGAACTTCTTGAGCGGACCGAGCGTGCGGGATGTCATGCCCGGGGCTTCGTCGACTCGCTGCAGGGCCGCCCACAGGGAAATCTGTTCGCGCGAGGCAAAGGCCTGCAGCAGCGCCAGGGAGCGATCTCCGATGGAGCGCTTGGGAACGTTGATGATGCGACTGAGGTTGACGTCGTCATCCGGGTTGTCGATGACGCGGACATAGGCCAGCGCGTCCTTGATTTCGCGGCGCTCGTAGAAGCGGGTGCCGCCGACGACCCGGTAGGGGATGCCGGAGCGCACAAGCGCGTCTTCAATGGCCCGGGACTGGGCGTTGGTCCTGTAGAAGACCGCGAAGTCGCCGTAGCTTAAGCCTTTGTCGTCCATGACGGAGTCAATGCGGTCGACGATGAACTGCGCTTCTGACTGTTCGCTGTCGGCAACCCAGCCGGTGATGACATCACCGCTGCCGGAGTCCGTCCACAGGCGCTTGACCCGACGGTCGTCGTTGTTGGAGATGACGGCGTTGGCCGCTGACAGGATGTTCTGCGTGGACCGGTAGTTCTGTTCGAGCAGAACCGTGGCTGCCTGCGGGAAGTCCTCTTCGAACTCTTCGATATTGCGTACCGTGGCGCCGCGGAAAGCGTAAATGGACTGGTCTGCATCGCCGACGACCGTGAGTTCGGCCGGGTTGTCGTCCGAATCAGTTCCCGCAAGCGCCCTGACCAGCTGATACTGCGCGGGGTTCGTGTCTTGGTATTCGTCGACGAGGATGTGGCGGAACCGCGCCCGATAGCTGGCCGCGATTTCCGGAAACGCGCCGAGCATGTGGACGGTTTCCATGATGAGGTCGTCGAAGTCGAAGGCGTTGGCCGTGGCAAGCCGCTGCTGATAGCGGGTGTACACCGACGCGATCGTCGAGTCATACGGGTTGTTCGCTGATTGCGCGGCGAAGTCCTCAGCCGTGATGAGTTCGTTCTTGACGTTCGAAATGCGGTGCTGGAGTGACTTCGGAGAGAACTTCTTGGTGTCGAGGTCGAGTTCGCGAGCCACCTGGGTGATCAGCCGCAGCGAGTCAGCGGAATCGTAGATAGTGAAGTTCGAGCTGCGGCCCAGCGCTTTGGCTTCGCGGCGCAGAATGCGCACGCACGCCGAGTGGAAGGTCGAAATCCACATGCCGCGGGCCTGCGTGCCGATGAGCTGTTCGACGCGCTCCTGCATTTCCCGGGCTGCCTTGTTGGTGAATGTGATGGCGAGGATCTGCCCGGGGTGCGCCCGTCCGGTGCGCAGAGCGTAGGCGATCCTGCGGGTGAGCACCGCAGTTTTGCCCGAACCCGCCCCGGCCACGATCAGCAGAGGGCCGCCCTGGTGCACAGCGGCTTTGCGCTGCTGCGGATTGAGTCCGGCCAGCAGCTCTTCCGGGTCCGAGGCGGCAGGCACCGAACCGTCTGCGGGGACGGGGGATTCCGGGGTCGGCGAGGCTGCGGCTTCGGCGGCAGCGGAAGCATGGGGATTGAGGAAATCGAACGGTGAGCTCATGGTGCTTCCCAGTATGGCAGGAGGGGCTGACGCAGGGCCTGCGAGTGCGATTCGGACGCAGAGAACAGGCACAGAAAAGGGGCGCCGTACTCACGGCGCCCCTTGCAGTCCGACGAAATCAGAGGGTGAAGACTGCGACGAGCACGGCGAGCACAGCCGCGCCGAAGCCGATGTGCGCCATAGTGGCCGACGGGGCAGCGGTCTTGACCGCGCCGTCAGCGGCAACGTCGGCACCGGCAGCGGGTGCGGCAGCCTTTTCGCGCTTGTTGCCGATGATGAACACGATGAGCGCAACAAGTCCCAGGAGGATCTTGATGCCAGCACCTGCTCGCAGCGACATGGTCGGGTTGCCCTGCATTTCGAGCATTCCGAACAGCAGGATGCCGGTGACGACCTGCAGGCCGGCCGCGTGGAGCATACCGGGCAGAACTCGCGGTGCTTTGACCGTGACGAGGTAGCCGCCGACGATCATCGCCATGCCGATAAGGTGAAGAAGAACGAGGATATTCTGAACGATTTCCATAGCCCAGATTCTAGTGGCAAGATATGAGAGCACCCTGAGCGGGCCAGCTCGGGGCCGTATCCCACGTCGGATCGATCCGCCCTGGTGTAATGGCAGCACGCCGGCCTTTGGAGCCGTGCAGTTTAGGTTCGAATCCTAAGGGCGGAGCTGAAGCGGAAATCCGCACGCAGTCAACACCGAGGAGCAGCATGGCTGACCATCCCGCAGCTGTCATCGTTCTGGCAGCAGGCGCCGGAACCCGGATGAAGTCCGCAACACCGAAGGTGATGCACCAGATCGGCGGGAGGTCCCTCCTGCACCACGCGGTCAGCGCGGCAGCCGGGGTTGCTCCCGAACACCTCGTGGTTGTGCTGCGCCATGAACGCGAACTCGTGGCAGACCACCTCGACCAGGTGACGGCGGCTGTCGAACAGTCGATCATCGTTGCCGACCAGGACAGCGTGCCCGGCACCGGCCGGGCCGCCGAATGCGCTCTCACCCAGCTTCCGCAGGACCTGCGCGGCACTGTCGTCGTCACCTACGGCGATGTCCCGCTGCTGACCTCGCAGACGATTGCGGACCTCGTGCGCTTCCACGAAGAGAACTCCCACGCCGTCACGGTTCTGTCTGCCCACGTGGACAACCCGCACGGCTACGGTCGCATCATCCGCGACGCCGCCGGTGCGCTCGAGAAGATCGTCGAAGAAAAAGACGCCGACGACGCTCAGCGGAAGATCACCGAAATCAACTCCGGCATCTACGCCTTTGACGCGGGCGTCCTGCGGTCCTCCCTCGAGCAGGTCAGCACCGACAACGCGCAGGGCGAAAAGTACCTCACCGACGTCATCGGCCTGGCTCGCGATGCGGGCTCTTCGGTCGCTGCGATGGTCACGGATGACCTGTGGCAGGTCGAGGGCGCCAACGACCGCGTGCAGCTGGCCCAGCTGGGCCGCGAACTCAACCGCCGCACCGTCGAACACTGGATGCGCGAAGGCGTGACCGTCGTTGACCCCGAAACCACGTGGATCGACTCTGACGTTTCACTCAGCCCCGACGTCACGATCCTGCCGAACGTTCAGCTGCACGGAGCCACCGACATCGGCACCGGTGCCGTGATCGGGCCGGACACCACACTCACCGACACCGAGGTGAAGGCAGGAGCCCGCGTCATTCGCACCCACGGCGAGCTCGCGGTGATCGGTGAGGGCGCCTCGGTCGGTCCGTTCGCCTACCTGCGCCCCGGCACGGAACTGGGTGCCGACGGCAAGATCGGCACCTTCGTCGAAACCAAGAACGCGCAGATCGGGACCGGCACCAAGGTGCCGCACCTGACCTACGTGGGGGACGCCGAAATCGGCGATTACTCCAACATCGGAGCTTCCTCCGTGTTCGTCAACTACGACGGACAGACCAAACACCGCACTGTTGTCGGCTCCCACTGCCGCACCGGTTCGGACACGATGTTCATCGCACCGGTGACCGTCGGCGACGGCGCCTATTCGGGCGCCGGCACCGTCATCCGCAAGGACGTTCCCGCGGGGTCACTGGCCATCACCTACGCTGAACAGAAGAACATCGAGGGGTGGGTTCAGAAGAACCGACCCGGAACAGCAGCAGCAGAAGCCGCAGAGCGCGCTAAGGAGTCTGAGGGCAAGTGAACGAGATTACAACTACCGGCGAAAAGAAACTCGTCCTGGTTACGGGGCGTTCGCACCCGGAACTGGCCGCCGATGTCGCCGAGAACCTCGGCACGGAACTGCTGGAAACCGAAATCCGGCCGTTTGCCAACGGTGAGATCTACGTGCGCTACTCCGAGTCCGTGCGCGGCAGCGACGTGTTCGTTCTGCAGTCGCACTGCACGCCCATCAACGAATGGGTCATGGAGCAGCTCATCATGCTCGACGCGCTCAAGCGCGCATCCGCCAAGCGCATCACCGTGATCGCCCCGTTCTTCCCGTACGCCCGTCAGGACAAGAAGCACCGCGGCCGCGAACCGATCTCCGCCCGCCTCATGGCCGACCTCTTCCGCACCGCCGGTGCTGACCGCATCATCACGGTCGACCTGCACACCTCCCAGATCCAGGGCTTCTTCGACGGCCCCGTCGACCACCTCGTTGCCCTGCCGACCCTGGCCGGCTACGTCAAGGACAACTACGGCGACAGCAGCCTGGCGGTTGTTTCCCCGGACGCCGGCCGCATCAAGGTCGCAGAGAACTGGTCGGAAGCGCTCGGCGGTGTGCCGCTGGCCTTCATCCACAAGACCCGTGACATCGACCGTCCGAACGAATCCAAGGCCAACCGCGTGGTCGGTGATGTCGAAGGCCGCATGTGCGTGCTCGTCGACGACATGA
The DNA here is from genome assembly GCF_001807555.1 of Brevibacterium sp. HMSC08F02. Taxonomy (NCBI): domain Bacteria; kingdom Bacillati; phylum Actinomycetota; class Actinomycetes; order Micrococcales; family Brevibacteriaceae; genus Brevibacterium; species Brevibacterium sp. HMSC08F02. The sequence continues at coordinate 12,708 of NZ_KV789346.1, forward strand.
TCGACACCGGCGGCACGATCGTCCAGGCGGCTGACGCGTGCATGAACGCCGGCGCTAAGGGCGTCATCATCGTCGCCACCCACGCCGTGTTCTCCGGCCCGGCGGTTGAGCGCCTGGAGAACTCCTGCGCAGAAGAGGTCATCGTGACCAACACCCTGCCGATCGAAGACGACAAGAAGTTCGGCAAGCTCACCGAACTGTCGATCGCACCGCTTCTGGCGCGCGCAGTCCACGAAGTCTTTGAAGACGGATCCGTCACCAGCCTGTTCGACATCTGAGGCAGGCTTGGGCGCTGAGCGCCAGAGCTTTCGCACTCGCCCCGTTCGCGGCATTTCTGCCGTGGGCGGGGCGTAGTGTATTCTTGTGTGGTTGCCTCGGCGAGGGGAGCTCAGACTCCCGTTATCGACGCGGGTTATCTTGCGTCCGCCGTGGGATTGTATTCACCACGAAGGAGACACAATGGCAGCTGATTTTGTTCTCAACGTTAAGCCGCGCGATGAGCACGGCAAGGGCGCATCCCGCCGCGCACGCCGTGCCGGCCGCGTTCCCGCTGTGATGTACGGTCACGGCATCGACCCCGTTCACATGACCATCGACGGCCACGACATCATGATGGCGATGAAGGTCTCGAACGCTCTTCTGGAAATCAAGAACGACGACGACGGCTTCAAGTCGCTCGCGGTTGCTCGTGAAGTGCAGCGCCACCCGGTCCGCCGCGACATCGTCCACGTTGACCTCATCAAGGTCAAGAAGGGCGAAAAGATCGAGGTCGACGTTCCGGTCACCCTCGAAGGCGAATCCGCACCAGAAACCATCGTTTCGCTCGAAGCGGTCACCATCCGCGTTCTGGCCGACGCTACCGACCTGCCGGAAGAAGTCATCGTTTCGGTCGAAGGCCGCGAAGCAGGCGACCACATCTACGCCGGCGACGTCAAGCTCGCCGGCGATGTCGAACTGGTCGACGACGAAGAGCTCATGGTCGTCAACGTTTCGCAGGAAATGTCGGCTGAAGAGCTCGAAGCTGAACTCGAATCCGACGCTCAGCCTGACGAACCCGAAGCAGCTGAGGGCGACGCCGAAGAAGCCGGCGACGACGCAGCTGAAGAAGAATCCGAAGACTGATCTTCTGATCTCTGTGAAAGGCCCCGCCTGAGTGCGGGGCCTTTCGCACATACACGGTCTTAAAGCACAACACTGAGCACTGCGAGCTTTTCGAGGAGAACGGCGATGGCTGGAACCTGGTTGATTGTCGGCCTGGGCAATCCGGGGCCGCGCTATGAGCGCACAAGGCACAACATCGGCTACATGGTGGTTGACGAACTGCTGAGCCGCACCGGCGGTGCGCTGAGCAAAACCAAACACCGCGCCTTTGCCGACACCGTCCGCATCGGCAGCGAAAAAGCGGTGCTCATGCGCTCCATGACCTACATGAACGAAAGCGGGATCGCGGTGCGCGGTCTGGCCGACTTCTACGGGGTTGACCCCGAGCGGATCATCGCCGTCCACGACGACGTCGACATTCCCTTCGACAGCATCAAACTCAAGATCGGCGGAGGAGAAGGCGGCCACAACGGCCTGCGCTCCATCACCCAGCACATCGGGACTCGCGACTATCTGCGGCTGCGCGCCGGTGTGGGCCGCCCGCCCGGACGCATGGACACCGCCGATTTCGTTCTTCGTCCCTTTTCCAGTGACGAAACTGCGGACCTGCCGATCTTCGTGAGCGATCTTGCAGACGCCTGCGAAGACCTGGTGCGCCTGGGACTGACGGAAACCCAGCAGCGCTATCACGGCCGTTCACGCGGCTAGTCGATGTCGAGGTCCCGCAGCAGCCGATCGAGTTCAGGATCTCCCGTCTGCTGAGACTCGGTCTGGTTGCTGGGGCGGGCGTTCTGCGGGGTGATCTGCTTCCCGGTAGAGCCGACGAGCCACGCCGCCACGCATCCGCCGATGAGCCCGAACAGGTGGCCCTGCCACGACATCGAGGTGCCGCGTGGGATCAGACCGATGACCATCGACACTCCGTACAGGCCGGTCACAAAGACCGCGACGGCAATGTAGATGACCTTGCGCAGCATGCCGCGGGCAAAGAGACCGCGCAGAACAAGGTAGCCGAAATACCCGAAAACAAGGCCGGAAGCGCCGACCGTGACGGTTCCGGGCCGATTGACGAAGAACACCCCGAGCCCGCCGGCAAGGGCTGAGAGCACGGTGACGGTCGCAAAGCGCTTGGCGCCGTCAAAGGCGACGATGAGCCCCAGAATGAGGAACGGGACCGAGTTCGAAAACAGGTGGAACCAGCTGACGTGCACAAACGGCGATGTTGCAATTGCCCACAGGCTTGATGGACTCCACGCGCGCACCCCGAGGGCGTGGACGGTGCTGGGTGCGACCGTGCTGATCACGCGCATAATCCACATGAGCGCGAGCATCACGATGGGGGCGAAGTAGTGCGCGGGGATCGTCAGGGTCACACCGCGGGTCTGCTGTGAGCTCATGCGCCCCATGGTGTCAAAAGCACATGAGAGCGCGCTGGGCCGGGAAGCGTTGAAGCTCGGCCGCTGGCTGGCTGCGAAGACCGGCCGAAAGAGCCCAGAACGCCGGGCGTTTAGACTGTGGGGGTGTCTGTTCGCGGTATTTCCTCTGCCCTGTCCGAGCTTTCTGAATTCACCGACGTCGTCAATGCTGTCGGCGAAAAACACGGCAGCGGCGCAATCCAAGCCGTCAAAGGGCTGTGGCCACACATCACGGCGGCCGCCGCACAGGCCCGCCCGGTTCTGGTCATCACCGCAACCGGCCGCGAAGCCGATGAGCTCGTCAACGCTTTAGCCGATCACTTAAGCCCGCGCTCCATTGCCATGTTCCCGTCGTGGGAAACTCTGCCGCACGAACGACTGTCCCCGCGTTCGGACACTGTCGGCCAGCGCCTGTCCGTGCTGCGTCGCCTGGCACACCCGGGAGACGCTCCGCTGTCGGTGATCGTCGCGCCCGTCCGCGCTGTCACTCAGCCGCTTGTCAAGGGCTTGGGCGACCTTGAGCCGGTCGAACTTTCCGTCGGCAGCGAAGCTGATCTGGAAGAGCTTGCTGAACGGCTGTCCGGTTTGGCCTACAGCCGCGTGGACATGGTGTCCCGCCGCGGTGAATACGCTGTGCGCGGCGGCATCCTCGACGTCTTCCCGCCGACCGCCGATCATGCTCTGCGCATTGAGTTCTTCGGCGATGAGGTCGAAGAGATCCGCCCCTTCGCGGTTGCGGATCAGCGTTCGCTCGAAACTGTGGAGGCGGCCGAATACGACCTGTGGGCCCCACCGTGCCGTGAAGTTCTGCTGACGGAGGACGTGCGGCGCCGCGCGGCAGACCTCATTTCCGAAGTCCCGGCGGCAGCTGACCTGCTGCAGAAGATCTCCCACGGCATTGCGGTTGAGGGTATGGAGTCACTCGCCCCGGTCTTGGCTGACGGCATGGAGCCGCTCATGGCGGTGCTGCCGGAGAACACCGCCGTGTTTGTCACGGCCCCGGAAAAGGTCGAGGCGCGTGCTGCTGACCTGGTGGCAACAACCGAGGAGTTTCTGGCCGCTGCTTGGACGTCGGCTGCCGCGGGTGCCGAGAGCCCCGTCGATCTGTCGGCTGCCAGCTTCGCAAGCTACGCCGAGGTGCAGCAGGCCGCGCAGGACCGTGGCTTTTCATGGTGGGACCTGGGCGGTTTCGCCATCGACGACGAACTCGAATCCGACCGCCTTGTCCTAACCATTGGGGCACGTGAACCTCGTGGTTATTCCGGTGATGTTCAGGCGGTGCTCGCAGATGTCGGTCAGCACATCAAAGACGGCTGGCAGGTCTACGTCCTCACAGAGGGCAAGGGGCCGGGTGAGCGCCTGGTGGAGGTCTTCAGCGAAGCCGACCTCCCGGCGCGCTTTGAACCTGACTTGGAAGAAAAAGCCGAGGGCACGATCCTCGTGACAACAGCGGCCGCCTACGCCGGCTTCGTCTTCGACCAGCACCACATCGCCGTGCTGACGGAAGCCGAGGTGCTCGGTCGTGCCGCTGCCACCTCGACCAGGGACATGCGCCGGCTGCCCAGCCGCAGGCGCCGCAACCAGGTCGATCCGCTCGACCTCAAACCGGGTGACTACGTCGTCCACGACCAGCACGGTGTGGGTCGCTTCGTTGAGCTCATGCAGCGCACCACGGGGCGCGGCAAGGACCAGCACACTCGCGAATACCTCGTCATCGAGTACGCGCCCTCAAAGTGCGGGCAGCCCGGTGACCGCCTGTTCGTCCCTTCGGATGCTCTTGACCAGGTGACCCGCTATGTCGGCGGGGAAGACCCCAAGGTCAACAAAATGGGCGGTTCGGACTGGTCGAACACCAAGAAGAAGGCGCGCAAGGCTGTCAAGGAGATCGCCGGTGAGCTCATCCGCCTCTACGCGGCCAGACGTGCGACAGTCGGCCACGCTTTCGGCCCGGACACCCCGTGGCAGCGGGAACTGGAAGACGCCTTCCCGTATGACGAAACACCCGATCAGCTGACCACGATCGACGAAGTCAAAGAGGACATGGAGAAGCAGATTCCCATGGACCGGCTGATCTGCGGTGACGTGGGCTACGGCAAAACGGAAGTCGCTGTGCGCGCGGCCTTCAAAGCCATCCAGGAAGGCAAACAGGTCGCGGTGCTCGTGCCGACGACCCTGCTTGTTCAGCAGCACTATGACACGTTCTCCGAACGCTACTCCGGATTCCCCGTGACGGTCGGTGCGATGTCGCGCTTCCAAACTCCGACGGAAGTCCAGAAGATCAAGGACGACCTCAAAGAGGGTAAACTCGACCTGGTGATCGGCACTCACCGGCTGCTGTCCGGCGAAGTGCGGTTCAAGGACCTGGGCCTGGTCATCATCGACGAAGAGCAGCGCTTCGGGGTTGAACACAAGGAAACCCTCAAGGCGCTGCGCACCAACGTCGACGTGTTGGCCATGTCCGCAACCCCCATCCCGCGAACCCTGGAAATGGCGGTTACGGGAATCCGCGAAATGTCGACACTGGCAACCCCTCCAGAGGAGCGCCACCCCGTTCTGACCTACGTCGGCAAGTACGAAGACCGGCAAGTTGCCGCTGCGATTCGCCGTGAGCTGCTGCGCGAAGGCCAGGTCTTCTACATCCACAACCGCGTCCAGGACATCGAGAAGGTCGCCGGCCACCTGGCGGAGCTCGTACCGGAGGCCCGCATCGCGGTGGCCCACGGCAAGATGAACGAAAGCCAGCTGGAACAGGTGATCGTCGACTTCTGGGAGAAGCGCTACGACGTTCTTGTGTGCACCACGATCGTGGAGACCGGCATCGACATTTCGAATGCGAACACGCTCATCGTCGACCGCGCCGAGCGCATGGGCCTGTCTCAGCTGCACCAGCTGCGCGGTCGCGTAGGACGCGGCCGGGAGCGCGCCTACGCCTACTTCCTGTATCCCAGCGACATCACGCTGACCGAAACCGCGCACGATCGTCTGCAGACGGTAGCCGCGCACACAGAACTGGGTGCCGGCATGCAGGTGGCCATGAAGGACCTCGAAATCCGGGGTGCCGGCAACCTGCTGGGCGGTCAGCAGTCCGGCCACATTGAGGGTGTCGGCTTTGACCTGTACATCCGGATGGTCGGCGAGGCGGTTGCCGACTTCAAGGGCGACGGCGAAGAAGAGCCGCCGCCCATGAAGGTCGAACTGCCGATCGATGCGCACCTGCCGACCGACTACGTTGAGCACGAACGACTGCGTCTGGAGGCCTACCGCAAACTCGCCTCCGCCGAAACAGAGGAGGCGCTGAAGGAAGTCCTCGAAGAGCTCACCGACCGCTACGGCCCCTATCCGGACGAAGTTGCGGTGCTCGCGGACGTGGCGCGCCTGCGCATTCGCGCTCGCCAGTCCGGCATCAGCGACATCGTCACGCAGGGCAACTTCATCCGCTTCGGCCCGGCAGAACTGGCCGAATGGCAGGTGGTCAGGCTCAAGCGCCTGTACCCGAAAGCGCTCATCAAACCGGCGCTGCGCTCAATCCTCGTGCCCAAGCCGGTCAGCCCCGGCAAGGGCTTCGACAAGCGCGAACTCACTGGTTCGGAGCTGCTGGAATGGTGCCGCACGCTGCTCGATCAGGTCTTCCCGCTGGATGAGGCCGTATGACTCACGAGGCGCCGGAACCGGTTTCCTGGGATCCCGTGGATCCCGCTGGGCTCACCTTGGCCGAAGTGCTCAGCCTGCTGCGGGCGCGCTGCCCGTGGGCGGCTGAGCACACGCACGAAAGCCTTGCGCCGTTCCTACTGGAGGAAACCTACGAACTGCTCGAAGCGATCGAGCAGCACAGTGAGGACTGGGACGCGCAGAGTCTTGCAGAGCTGAAAAAAGAAATCGGCGATGTTCTCTACCAGGTTCTGTTCCACGCCGCTGTACTCGATGCACCTCAACCGCACAGCCAGCCGACGGGACAGGCAGCTCAGCCGGTAGCCTTTGCCGAAGTTGAACAGCTGCTGAAAGACAAGATCGTCCGCCGCCACCCGCACGTCTTCGAATCCACAGCACCGTGGACGCTCGAGGAAGTCGAAGACATGTATGAAAAGACAAAAGCCCGCGAACGGCAGGCCGAAGGAACGCAGGCGGCAAAAAGCTCCTTCGATTCGCTTCCGCGAACCATGCCCGCACTGGCTCGCGCTGCAGCCGTCGTCGACCGAGCCCAGCGGATGGGGTGGCAACTGCAGAAGCCAGCCGGCACATCGGCAGACAATCCAGCCGGCACCTCGGCAGAAGAAGAGCGGATCGGGAGGGAACTGCTCGACCTGGTGACACAAGCAAGAAGCAGGGGAGTGGACCCCGAAAAAGCCCTGCGGCGGGCAACGGAAGCCGCCGAAGACGCCACACTGAGCCACAACGCTCATAAGCGTGGATAGACTTAAACCCGCACCCCTCGGGGTGGCCCGGGACGACAACAACAAGGAGTACCCCAGATGGCAAGGATTGATGCCGCGAACGCACGCGAGATCCTCGACTCGCGCGGCAACCCGACGATCGAAGTTGAGATTCTGCTGGAAGACGACTCCGTCGGCACCGCAGGTGTTCCGTCGGGAGCATCGACAGGTGAGTTCGAAGCTGTCGAACTGCGCGACGGCGATCCCGAACGCTACGACGGCAAAGGCGTGCTGGCAGCTGTTGAAGCAGTGCTGGGTGAAATCAACGACGCCATCGAAGGCGAAGAAGCCGACGACCAGCGGATCGTTGACCAGATCCTCATCGACCTTGACGGCACCGACAACAAGTCCCGCCTGGGCGCAAACGCCATGCTCGGAACCTCGCTCGCCGTAGCCCGCGCACAGGCAGATTCCTCGGACCTGCCGCTGTTCCGCTACCTGGGCGGACCGAACGCGCACCTCATGCCGGTGCCCATGATGAACATCCTCAACGGCGGATCCCACGCGGACTCCAACGTCGACATCCAGGAATTCATGATCGCCCCCATCGGTGCGGCAAGCTTCCGCGAAGCACTCCGCTGGGGCACCGAGGTCTACCACTCGCTCAAGAGCGTTCTCAAGGAACGCGGCCTGTCCACCGGCCTGGGTGACGAAGGCGGCTTCGCCCCGAACCTCGGTTCCAACGCAGAAGCGCTCGACCTCATCCTCGAAGCCATCAAGAACGCCGGCTACCAGCCCGGTTCGGATGTTGCGCTCGCCCTCGACGTAGCCTCCTCCGAGTTCTTCTCCGACGGTGTGTACAGCTTCGAAGGCGAAAAGCGCACCGCCGAGCAGATGGCCGACTACTACGCCGAACTCGTCGACAAGTACCCGCTCGTGTCGATCGAAGACCCGCTGGACGAAAACGACTGGGACGGCTGGATTGCCATCACCGAAAAGCTGGGTAATCGCGTGCAGCTGGTCGGCGACGACCTCTTCGTCACCAACCCCGAACGCCTGGCCCGCGGCATCGACGAAGGTGCAGGCAATTCGCTGCTCGTGAAGGTCAACCAGATCGGCACGCTCACCGAAACGCTCGACGCAGTCAACATGGCGCAGTCGAACAACTACACCACGATAATTTCGCACCGCTCCGGCGAAACCGAGGACACGACGATCGCGGACCTCGCGGTTGCCGTCAACGCCGGACAGATCAAGACGGGTGCCCCGGCACGCTCTGAGCGCGTGGCCAAGTACAACCGCCTGCTGGTCATCGAGGAAATCCTGGGCGATGCCGCCCGCTACGCCGGACGAGGTGCCTTCCCGCGCTTCCAGGGCTGACCGGACTTCTGCCGGTCGGGTCTGCTGAGCTGGTTCTGCCCAGCCGGTGACGCTGAACTGACCGCCCAGCGAGCGGGGTGTGGAAACACACCCCGCTCGCTTTTTGCGTGCCGCCGCTGCGGCTGCGGGTGCTTGCGGGTGTGGGCGAATGATTGCGACACACCCCGACTGCTTCCCATAACATCCGGCACTGACACGGCACACTTGACTGTGTTCGTGCTTCTTCCCTTCCCCTACGCACGAATGAGGTGCATATGAGCAGCGCAGACAAACGTCGCACAAACCGCGGTTCCCGTTGGTCTGCGGCTCGTATTGCCGTCTTCTCGATCATCCTCGTGCTTCTGGCCGTCGGCTTCCTGCCGTCGGTCAGCGCGGGTGTTCGCCAGGCCCAGCAGATTCGGGCGTTGGAAAAGCAGAACAGCCAGACGCAAGAGGAAATCGACCAGCTGGAAAAGCGCCGCAAAGACTTCGATGACCCCGAGTACGTCAAGAAGCTCGCCCGGGAAAAGCACCTGTACGCAGAAGATGGCGAAACGCTGTATATCGTTGTCGATGAAGACCGCGAAGACACCGCGGCAGGTCAGGCAAACAAGGGGCAGGTCGACAGGCCCTGGTATCAGGAACTGGCCGATTACATGTCGACAGTGGGAATGGCATCGGAGGATCAGTGAAGTTTTCAAGCTCGGAGCAGGACCGCGCGATCGTCGAAGAACAGCTCGGCCGCTTCCCCCGCGGCATGCTGGGTGTTGCAGCCCGCTCGGTCAGCGGCGAGCCCCTCGTCGTGGCAACCGCGCCCAGGCTGGAAGACGGAACGCCGTTCCCCACGGTGTACTACCTGACCCACCCCGACTACGTGCGCGAATGCTCCCGCCTGGAGTCCAGCGGCATCATGACCGAATGGACCGCGCAGCTGTCTGAACTTCCCGAACTGGCTGAGGCCTACCGCACCGCGCACCGCTTCTACCTGGAAGACCGCCGGCAGATCGGCCTGGAAGCAGGCATCCCCGAGGTTGAGGAGATCAAGGACTTCTCCGCCGGCGGCATGCCCACCCGCATCAAGTGCCTGCACGCGCTCGTAGCCCACTCGCTTGCTGCCGGTCCGGGCATCAACCCGATCGGCGACCGCGCGCTGTCGCTCATGGAAAACGTTCCCGAGGTCGCCCGATGACCCGCGCGGCAGCCGTTGACTGCGGCACTAACTCCATTCGCCTGCTCATCGCCGATGTCGAGGGCAACAATGTTGTCGACGTTGTGCGGTGCATGCGGATTGTGCGCTTGGGCCAGGGTGTTGACGCCACCGGACGGTTCGCTGATGAAGCACTCGAACGGGTTTTCACCGCGTGCGACGAATTCGCTGAACTCATCCGCGAACACGGGCCCATGCCCGTCCGCTTTGCCGCGACATCCGCCAGCCGTGACGTAGACAACCGCGATGAATTCTTTGCCGGAGTACAGCAGCGTCTGGGCATCACACCGGAAGTCATCAGCGGAAACGACGAGGCGGCGCTGAGCTTCCTCGGGGCGACCGCCGGTGTTGCTTCGCGCATCGACGGGGGACTGCCCCAACCGGTGCTTGTCATGGACCTCGGGGGAGGCTCCACTGAACTCGTTGTGGGCTCACACACCGTTGACGGCGGGTACTCCATGAACATCGGCTGTGTCCGCATGACCGAGCGCCACATCACCTCGGACCCCGTGAGTGCCGAGAACATCGCCGCGATCGAAGCCGACGTCGACGCCGCGTTCGACGAGGCGGCTAAGCACGTTGACATTGCATCCGCGCGCGCCCTCGTGGGAGTTGCAGGCACCATCACCACGATCACAGCGGCCGCACTCGGCCTCGAGGCATACCAGCCGGACGTCATCCACGGGGCTCAGCTCAGTCGCGAACAAGCAGACCGGGCGGTACAGGACCTCCTTTCTGCCACCTCGGCCGACCGTGCGCAGCTGCCCTACATGCACCCGGGACGCGTCGACGTGATCGTCGGCGGCGCGATTGTCTATCGCCGTCTGGTCCACCGGATCGAAGAGGCGGTCGGCCACAGCATTCCGCTGATCACCTCGGAAGCAGACATCCTCGACGGCATCGCCATCGACTTGGCACAGCGAACGGCCTGAGAATGCGGGCCATGTCGCGTATGAAGCGCGCTGTGGCCACGGCAGCTGTTGCCGCCGTGGTACTCCTTGCCGGAACAGCGCAGCCGGCCGCTGCCATCGAACCCGGACCCGGCCAGTGGTTCGCTGACGACCTCGGCTTGGAAGAGGCGTGGAAAACCTCGACCGGCAAGGGCGTCAAAGTCGCCGTCATCGACTCCGGAACTGACGACAGCCACGAAAACCTCAAGGGTCGCGTGGTCGATGCAAAAGACTTCTCCGGGGCGAAGAAGGACGGCACGACACCCGTCGGACCGCAGGAGACCATCCACCACGGCACCGCTGTCGCCGGTGTCATCGCCGGCACCGGAAAGGGCGTCGGACCGGTGGGTATCGCGCCGGATTCGCGCATTATGTCGGCCTCGATATGGTTGGGCTCAGACACCCCTGACGAATCCGACAGCCGCGACCAGGCGGCCGACGCGGTCATCTGGGCTGCTGACAACGGCGCAAAAGTCATCAACATGTCCCTGGGCTGGGCTGATCCCGCCTGGCCAGAATCATGGGACAAAGCGTTTATGCACGCCTACAAAAAGGACGTGCTCGTTATTGCGTGCGTTGGCAACGCCTCGCAGGGTGCTGAACGCGTGTGGTCACCGGCAACCGTGCCCGGCGTCATCGGAGTCGGCGGTGTCGGCCGCGATGGAAAAGTCGACGAACAGTCCTCAGCACCCGGTGTTGACGTTGACCTCATGGCACCCAGCCAGGGCATTCCCGTCCCACTGACCGGCGGCAGCTACGGAACCGCCGAAGGGTGCTCTTTCGCCGCACCGATCGTCGCCGGAACCGCGGCACTCATTCGCTCAGCGCACCCCGACTACACGGCCGACCAGACCGCCGAAGCATTGCGCTCAACCGCCGCAGCCGTAAAAGACCACGACGGCGTGACAAACGGCGATGACTTCGACACGACCGTCGGCTACGGCCGCATCCGCCCCGTCGAAGCGCTGAAAGCCAACATCGACAAAGCCCCGTCGGCAGAAAAAGCGCTCACCGACTGGATTCACATGCACAGGCGAGCCGAAGCCAAACCTGAGCAGCAGGAAGAGGCGGGCTCCACCTCGGGCCCGGAAACCCATGCCGCCGGCACCCTGACAGAAGCTGAAGCCCGAGGTGCTCGCAGCGGTCCCGCGGTTTTCACCATCCTGCTTGCCGGCGCCGCTGTGACCGCCGGAATCGGCGTGGGCAGGCGGTTGCACAACCGTGGTCGCAATCACTAAGACGTTTGGGTCTAGACTGGGGGTATGGCTTTGATTCGCAACAGCAAACTACGTCCTCGTATCCTCATCGTCGGCGGTGGCTACCTGGGTCTCGTCACAGCCCAGAACCTCCTGAAGAACCTCGGTCGCGGAGAAGCAACCGTCACCGTCGTCGACCCGAACCCGTACATGACGTACGCGCCGTTCCTGCCGGAAGTTGCCGGCGGTTCGATTGAAGCGCGCCACGCCATTGTTCCGCTGCGCCGCAACCTCAAGGGCGCAGAGGTCGTCATCGGCTCGGTTCGCAACATCAACCACGCTGAAAAGTTCGTCACCATCGAACCCGAAGGTGACGAAGCGTTCGAACTCGACTACGACTACATCGTGCTGGCCGCAGGTGCCGTCGCTCGCGCCCTGCCGATTCCGGGTCTGGCTGACGAAGCCATCGGACTCAAGCGAATCGAAGAAGCAGTCGCACTGCGCGACCACGTGCTCAACCGCCTTGACGAAGCTGCTCTCATGGAAGACGACGAAGAGCGTCGCAAGGCTCTGACCTTCGTGTTCGTCGGCGGTGGCTTCGCAGGCATCGAAGCTCTCGCAGAACTCGAAGACATGGTCCGTGCGGGTGTTCGCGAACGCGAAACCCTCACCGACGCCGACGTGCGCTTCGTGCTTGTTGAAGCTATGCCGCGCGTCATGCCGGAAGTCGGCGAAGCTCAGGCCCGCTGGGTTGTCGACCACCTGCGTAGCCGCGGCATCGACGTCTACCTCGAAACCTTCCTGGAAGACTGCACCGACAAGGTCTGCAAGCTCTCCAACGGCGAACAGTTCACCGCTGACACCATCGTGTGGAACGCCGGTGTCAAGGCCAACCCGGTCCTCGTCGACTCCGACCTTCCGCTGGACGACCGCGGCCGCGTGACGGTTCGCGCCGACCTGCGCGTCGAAGATGAAAACGGTGTTGTCGAAGGCGCATGGGCTGCCGGTGACAACGCCGCTGTTCCGGACCTCACCGGTGACGGCCCCGGCGGCTTCTGCGTGCCGAACGCTCAGCACGCCGTCCGCCAGGCTCCGGTTCTGGCCGCAAACCTGCTGGCTTCGCTGCGCGGCGAAACCGAATTCAAGCAGTACTACCACAAGTCGCTCGGCGTTGTTGCCGGCATGGGCCTGTGGAAGGGTGTTTCGCAGATGGGCAAGACCGAACTGCGCGGACCCATTGCCTGGGCTATGCACCGTGCCTACCACGGCTACGCCATCCCGACCGTCGACCGCAAGGTCCGCGTGTTCGTCAACTGGGGCCTCAACCTGGTTCTCGGCCGCGACCTCACCCCGGTCAAGGACCTCGACGTGCCGCGCAAGAACTTCGTCGAAGCAGCCAACTCAAAGCCCGCACCGAAGAAGTGACGCGCTGATCTGAAGGGCTGACAGCCAGCCTGCCCGATCACTCACGAGGCGGGGCCGCCGATTTCCGGTGGCCCCGCCTTATGTTGTTGCTAAGGCGCAGAATCCGGCTAAAGGGTGTGGGGTGGTGGCTCGGCAGCGGGGCTCCGGTTGGCGGCAAAAACACCCGTTAGCCGGAATCCACCCGTTAGCCGCAAAAAGACTCCCGTTAGCCGGAAAATGTCGCCGTAGAAGCTGTTGCTAAAGCGCAGAATCCGGCTACGGGGTGTGGGGTGGTGGCTCGGCGGCGAGGCTCCGGTTGGCAGCAAAAACACCCGTTAGCCGGAATCCATCCTTTAGCCGCAAAAAGACTCCCGTTAGCCGGAAAATGTCGCCGTAGAAGCTGTTGCTAAAGCGCAGAATCCGGCTACGGGGTGTGGGCGTACGCGCTGTGTGGGCAGAAAAAGTCCCCCTAGTGGGATTCGAACCCACACTGAATCGATTTTAAGTCGACTGCCTCTGCCGATTGGGCTATAGGGGGAGTGGTGCAGATGCTGGCCGAAAACGTGCTCGAACAGCCCCTCGAGCTTAGCAGGACTGCGCCGCGGAAGGCGGAATCAGTGCCGGGTGCCCAGAGCAAGAATCTGCAGCTCCCTGACCCCTACCGCCCATCCGCGCCCATCCGCCGAACCTTCAACAGCAGCAATCTGTGCGCCAGTTCATCTCGTGTCAATCTCGGTGCGTAAAGTGGAAAGAGAAGCAAGTTAAGGAGCCTGTATGCACCCCCACCCAAAAGAAAACCTGCGCGAATACATCGACAAACTCCGCACGGAGGGCTACACGGTTGTAGACGGGCACACTCCTGACCCGCACCTCATCAGCCCTGACGGCAAAGCCGTTGAAACCTGGCGCGAAGGCTACCCGTACGACACCCTCATGGACCGGGAAGCCTACGAAATCGAGAAGTACAAGCTGCAGATCGAACTTCTGAAGTACCAGTACTTCGCCGAAGACAACGGCCTGCGCAACGTCATCGTGTTCGAAGGTCGTGACGCTGCCGGCAAGGGCGGAACCATTAAGCGCTTCACGGAGCACCTCAACCCGCGCTCAGCTCGCATCGTGGCGCTGGCCAAGCCGACGGAAGAAGAGTCGGGCCAGTGGTACTTCCAGCGCTACGTGCAGCACCTGCCCACGCGCGGTGAGATCGTCATGTTCGACCGCTCCTGGTACAACCGCGCCAATGTTGAGCGCGTCATGGGCTTCTGCACTGACGACCAGTACGAAGTCTTCATGCGCCAGGCCCCAGAATTCGAGCGCATGCTCGTTGAGGCCGGCATCCACCTGACCAAGTTCTGGTTCTCCGTGACGGAAGCCGAGCAGCGCACCCGCTTTGCCATCCGTCAGATCGACCCCGTGCGCCAGTGGAAACTGTCGCCCATGGACCTCGAATCGCTGGGCCGCTGGGACGACTACACGGAAGCGAAAGAGCAGACGTTCCTGCGCACCGACACCGATCACGCCCCGTGGATCTCGGTGAAGTCCAACGACAAGAAGCGAGCCCGGCTCAACGCCATGCGCTACTTCCTCAACACGGTCGAATACGACGACAAGGACACCAGCGTCGTCTACGAACCGGATGCCAACATCGTGATGCGCGGCATCGAAGCCGTCGGCGACTGACGCCTGACCGCAGAACACACGAGGCGGGGCTGGAGAAATCTCCAGCCCCGCCTCGTTATGTGGTCGTCTGAGGATCAGTGCTTCGGCTGATCGTCATCCTTTCCGACGCGCTTGCGGCCCAGGGAGTAGTCGGCGTCCTTCTTGCGAAGGCTGCCCTTCTTCCGTGCAGTGTGTGCGTCTTTGCCGGCCGAGGCGATGTCGTCGGGGGAGTAGGCTTCGGTCGGCTGGTCTTCAATCGGCGTTTCGGCACTGCGTGCCTCGGTGCCGCGTGCGCTGGCTGAAGCTGCCGAAACCGGTGCGGCGGCCTGCGTCTGCTCGTCAGCCTGCGCGGTGGTCTGAGCGTGTGCTTTGCTGTCAGCCTTGGCTCCGGTCTTTGCCGCAGTGTGCGCCTTGTGCTGAGCTTCGCTCTGGCGGTTGTAGTCGTCCTGGCGTTCGCGCAGTGCCTTCACTGCAGCGCGGGCCTTCTTGCGGTGGCCGTGGCCGATGAATGACAGGCCGATAAGCAGGCCGGAACCCAGCAGGATGACGAGGCCCGCGGTGATTCCCGCGTCCATCCAGAACGTCTGCGGGAACAGGCGGATGAGCGAATCGTCAAGGTAGAACTCCCACGTGCCGGCCGAGAAGAACAGGCTGTGGAAACCGCGGAAGAACGTGTCCCAGCTGACCAGTGCGAGGACACCCAGAACGAGGATCGACACGAGTGTGAGGATCGCTCCGAAGCGGATGCCGATGCGCAGGCCCGGACCGTGTGCGCGGCTGAGGTAGAGGCCAGCGAGCACTGCGCCGATGAGTCCGATAATCGCCACCAGCATGAGGATCTGAATGAGGCCCTTGACGTCGGCCATGTGGGCGATTTCGGCGTCGTTGAACACGGCAACGCCGTTGCCGGCGACAACATCGGCCAGATACCGCTTGGAATCGGCGTTGTACAGGTAGTCGACGGTGTAGGACGCAAAGTGCAGACGGTCCGAGGCGTTGAAGCCGAATTCGTCGACGGGGAAGCCGGGACGGTGGAAGTACTCGAACTTCAGGAACAGTCCGGAGGCTACCGTGCGGACAGCGACTGCGAGCGTGATGAACGGAACAGCGAGGATGACCCACGCGGTTGCCAGAACATCGAGGAACGTGAACCTGCGGTACAGGCGCGTCTGGCTGAGCAGTTCGACCGGCGGCTGTTCGGTCTGAGCTGCACGACCGGCACCCCGGTCGCCCAGGTAGCGCCACTCTTCTTCCGACAGCGCGGCGGGCCTGCGCACACGCGACTCCTGCCGGCGCACCGACGGGTACGCCTCAAACTGCGCGGTGTCGTCGAGTTCGGAGGATCGACCGGCCGCCTTGGCACCGCGCTCACCGGCGCTGCGTGCGGCAGCGTCGTCCTGCGCGTGCTCAGCGGTTTTCATCCGCTTGGCCACGAGGTCGTCGGAGGTTTCTGGAGTGTTCGATTTTTCAGCCACAGAACCATGGTGCCAATTGTGGGCGGCAAGCGCTCGGATGACACGCGCAATCAGCGCCGACTGCGGACCGGCGACCTCAGGACAGAAGGGCTGAAAGCAGCACGATCGTGGGGAAGGAGAGGATCGTTGTGACGAAAACGGCATCGCGCACCAGCGTTTCTGCCATGCGGTAGCGCATGGAGTACACGTACACGTTCTGCGCGGTCGGCAGGGCCGAGGTGACGACGATCGCCATGAGGTCGACCCCGGTGAAGCCGAGCAGCGGGCCGCCGATCACCCACGCAAGGAGCGGCTGGATCGCGAGTTTGACCACCGTGATGAGGGTCAGATCCGTACGTGTTCCGCGGGCCGGCACCGCCCAACCGTCCTTGAGGGATATGCCGAACGCCAGCAGGGTGAGCGGCACGGAGGTCGCGCCGATCATTGAGACGGGATCGTGGATGATCTGAGGAAGCCGCAGACCGGTGATGGCGAAGAACAGTCCGACGGCCGCACCGATGAGGATCGGGTTGCGGATCACCTGCAGCAGCGGGGTCCACCAGTGGGCGAGAGTACCGGCGTGCTTGGCTTGGTGAATGTCGAGAATCACCATGCCCAGGGGCGCGAGGATCACCAGCTGGAACAGCATGATCGGCGGTACGTACGAACTGGACTTCAGAACGTAGATCGCGATCGGAATGCCCAAGTTGCCGATGTTGACGTAGGACACCGCCCAGCCGCTCATCACCGCCCTGCCCAAGGACCGGTGCTTGAAATACGAGAACGTGAACAACGCGATGCCCACGAGTGATGCCGAACCTGCCGTGGCGAAGATGGCGGGGGAGAAGATCCGCTCGAGCGGGGCTTCTGCAATGAGGTCGTACAGCAGCGCCGGGGTCGACACGTAGAAGACGGTGGACGCCAGAACCCTCTGGCCCTGTGAGCCGAGAACTCCGCTGCGCCCTAAGAGGAAGCCCACGAAGATGATGAAGCCGATGACGGCAAAGCCTTCGAGAGCGCCGAGCACAGAATGTCCTTTCTTCGATCAGTCGTCACTCTACGCCTGTCTCACCTTGTGCGCGCAGACGTCCCGAAACGCGGACGGGTGGGCGAGGTGCCGGACTGACTGACGAGGTGCCGGGAGGGCTGCTCTTGGAAGTCGGGGGAGCGCTGACGCGCCCGCGGTCTCATCTTGCGGTGGGATCCGGCTACTGTTGTGGGGATATGTCTGACGCTTCGTCTTCACAGCCCTCATCCCGCCGGCCTGCGCGCCGCCGCGGGAAGCGGCGCCGTCCCCGCGGCAATTCTCCACAGCAGGCCGAACGCCTGCAGCGTCTGCGCCAAGCGCGCCTGCGGACCGACCTCCACATCGAATATCCCGATGAACTTCCCGTCAGCAGCCGCCGCGATGACATCGCCCAGGCCATAGAAGACAACCAGGTTGTCGTTGTGGCCGGCGAAACCGGTTCGGGAAAAACAACGCAGCTTCCGAAGATCCTGCTGGAACTGGGCTACGGCATCAACGGGCTGATCGGGCACACCCAGCCGCGGCGCATTGCCGCCCGTTCGGTGGCGGCCCGTCTGGCAGAAGAGACCCTCACGGAACTCGGTGAGGGAGTCGGCTATCAGGTGCGCTTCACCTCGGACGTCGTTGATGCGACCCGCGTGAAGGTCATGACCGACGGCATCCTCCTGGCCGAACTGCAGCACGACAAGCGGCTGGAGGCCTATGACGCGATCATCATCGACGAAGCCCACGAACGCAGCCTCAACATTGACTTCCTGCTGGGCTATCTGGCCCGGCTCTTGCCGAAACGGCCCGACCTCAAGGTGATCATCACCTCGGCGACCATCGACCCGGAGTCCTTTGCCGAGCATTTCGGAGATGCACCGATCGTGTCGGTATCCGGGCGCACCTACCCGGTGGAGATCCGGTATCGGCCAGTTGACGAAGACGTCGCAGAAGACCCTGACGGACTCCTCGAAGAAAAGCAGCCCGAGCCGCGCGCGGCGGTCCCGCACGTCCCGGATGCCGATGCGCTCATGTCCGGCCTGCTGCGAGCCGTTGACGAACTCGACCGCGAAGCCCCCGGCGACATCCTCGTGTTCCTATCCGGTGAGGCAGAAATCCGCGACGCGCAGGCAGAACTCGAAGGCCACATGCGCACCAAGCGGCGCAACTGGGAAATCGTCCCCCTCTACGGTCGACTGTCAGCAGGGGAGCAGCAGCGCGTCTTCGCACCCCACTCCACCCCGCGGATTGTTCTGGCGACCAATGTCGCCGAAACCTCACTGACCGTTCCGGGCATCAAATACGTCATCGACGGCGGCACGGCGCGCATCTCGCGCTACTCCACGCGCACAAAAGTGCAGCGCCTGCCGATCGAGCCGATCTCTCAGGCGTCTGCCCGGCAGCGCTCCGGCCGGTCTGGCCGCACCAGCAACGGCATCGCCATCCGGCTGTACTCGGAAGGCGAATTCGACGCCCGGCCCGAATACACCGACCCAGAGATCCTGCGCACAAACCTCGCCAGCGTGCTGCTCATGATGGCGCAGCTGGGCTTTGTGCGCACAGAAAAGGACATCCTCGACTTCCCGTTCCTCACCCCACCGGAACCCCGGGCGGTCAAGAACGGCAAGAACGCACTCGTCGAACTCGGTGCGCTGCGCGAATCGGGCGGCACCCTCACGCTGACAAAACTGGGCCGGACACTGGCGACACTGCCGCTGGACCCCAGGCTGGCGCGCATGGTGCTGGCCGGGATCGAGGCGGGGGTCGGCCCGGAAACCGCCGTCATCGTCGCCTTCCTGTCCGGTCAGGACCCGCGTGAACGCCCCACGGAGCAGCGGCAGGAAGCCGATGAAAAACACAAGCGCTTCCACCATCCGTCGTCTGACTTCCTGTCGGTGCTGCGCCTGTGGAACTACGTGCAGCGCAGATCGGATGAGCTTTCAACCTCGAAGTTCAAGAAGCTGTGCAAGTCCGAGTTCATCCACTTTGTGCGGGTGCGCGAATGGCAGGACCTCGTCCAGCAGATCCGTCAGATGCTCGGCAACATCGGCAAGCACATCGACCGGCCCGGAAGCGACCTCGGCACTCGACCGTCTGAGGCGGTGCAGGCAGATGAAAGCCGCGGCAGGCGAAAGGGACGCCGCACGAACAAGCGCGGGCCCTATACGGCCACGGAACAGGCCGTGCACTCAAGCCTGCTCACCGGCATGCTCGACACAATCGGTGCGCGCACCGTCGAAGGCAAGGACTACATCGGCGCTCGCGGCACCAAGTTCAGGATCTTCCCCGGATCAGGCGTCTTCGGTGCCAACCCCGATTTCGTCATGGCCGCCGAACTCGTTGAAACCTCCCGCCTGTGGGCGCGCACGGTCGCAGCAATCGAACCCGAGTGGGTAGTGCGGGCCGCCGGTGAGCTCATCACCCACAGCTACTCAGAACCCCACTGGTCATCCCGTTCGGCAGCCGCCCTGGCATACGACAGGATGAGCCTCAACGGGGTCCCGCTGATCTCCGACGCGCGCATCAACTACGGCAAGATCGACCGGGAAGCCGCGCGTGACCTCTTCATCCGCCACGCACTCATCGAAGGCGACTGGAACGAAAAACACGCCTTCGCCACCCACAATGCCCAGGCGCTGGAAAAGGCCGAGGCGCTTGCCAGCCGCCTGCGCGACCGCCGACTGCTGGCCGAAGACGATGTGCTGTTCGAGTTCTACGACGAACGCCTGCCGGAGAACATCGTGTCCGCCGGGCACTTCAACGGCTGGTGGAAGCGCAAGCGGGCGGAAGAACCCGACTTCCTCAACATCGACCCCAACAGCCTGCTGGCCGCTGACGGAACCGACCTCGAAAGTGCTGCGGACGACTACCCGCTGCAGGTGCAGCTGGCCGACGGCAGCAGCGTTCGCCTCAGCTACGCCTATGAACCCGGATCCCGCCGCGACGGCGTGACCGTTTTCCTCAGCCCCGAACAGCTGCGAAGCGTCGACGCCGACGATTTTTCGTGGCAGGTGCCGGGACTGCGCCTGGAATACATCACCGCACTCATCCGCTCCCTGCCGAAGGCGAAAAGAACCTACTTCGTCCCGGCTCCCGACGTCGCAGCTGAAATCCTTGTAGGCGTGACGGGGCCGGAAGACGACAGCCGACTGCTGAACCGGCCTGCCGGCCACGCCCTCGAAGTGCTGGCAGCAGAACTCACGGGTCGCGCCGGAGGAGGCGGACTCATGGACCGCGTGCCCATCACCGTCACACCCGATGATTTCGAGCTTGTGCGGCTGCCAAGCCACCTGCGGATGAGCTTCGTCATCCGGCGCGGCAGAAAAACACTCGCCAGCGGAGAGAACCTCGCAGAGCTGCAGCAGCGCGCCAAAAACCTTGACGCGGCAGCTGACAGACAGCCCGCACCCGCACCCACCGCCCCTGCCCGCACGACCAAGGTGAAGACGCAGACCGCGGTGCCGGCACCTCGTCAGGGGATCCGGGGATGGGACTTCGGCGCCTTCCCGCAGCCAATCGAGGCGGACGGCCGCCGATTCTTCCCAGCACTCGTCGACGAGGGAACCTCCGTGACCCT
The DNA here is from genome assembly GCF_001807555.1 of Brevibacterium sp. HMSC08F02. NCBI lineage: Bacteria > Bacillati > Actinomycetota > Actinomycetes > Micrococcales > Brevibacteriaceae > Brevibacterium > Brevibacterium sp. HMSC08F02. Next base: position 33,409 of record NZ_KV789346.1, read on the forward strand.
GCGCTACTCAGCAGATGAAACCTGGGCGCACCAGGCAACAATCCTGGGAGTCACACGGCTGCTGAGCTTCGGACAGAAAGAAGCCGCCCGCTACTGCCAAGACGCCCTGAACAACACAGCAAAGCTTGTGCTCGGGGCCCGCCGCACCAAGGACTCCGACCCGCTGGAAGACGCCGTCTTCACCGCGGTCGGCAGGATCGTGCGCACCGCACAGTGCCTGAACCGCACTGACGACCACGGACTGCCCGGCGGCGGCGACCACCCGCGGACAGAAGAGGAATACAAAGCGCTTCAGCGCGAAGTGGCCAGCCGCATCACCGGTGAACTCGACAGGGTCTACCAGGCGCTGACCCGCACCTACACGCTCGCGGCGGATATCGAACGGACCATCAAGAACACCCGCTCACTGACAGTGCTCGCCTCGATAACCGACGAACAGGCCCACCTGGCGGCCCTCCTGCAGCCGGGCTTCCTGACACAAGTCGCACCCGACTACGTGCTGCGCATGCCGGCATACCTCGAGGCTGCAGCGAACCGTCTGGACAAACTCGGCACACAGGCCAGCCGTGACCGCCAGTTCATGGACCGCATCCAGCAGGTGCGCACCCAGATCGACGACAAGCTCGGCCGGGTGCTCGGCAGTGCGGCCCGGGACGACGCTGAGCGATTCAGCGCCGTTCTACCCGCCGAATGGCAAAAAGTCCTCTGGGACGTCGAAGAGCTGCGCGTATCACTGTGGGCACCCCACGTCGGCACGGCACACACCGTGTCCGAACAGCGCATCACCAAAGCGCTCGCAAAACTGTAGGGCCTCTCAGGCGAGAACAGCGGCCCCGTAAGGGGCAGCGGGAGGCCGGCGGCGCCTCGTGAATCAGATGTAGAACAAGATCCAGGACGCCGGGAAGAGAGCTGCGGTGCAGACCGCCGCAATCGCCCAGCGGATGCGCTTCTTGGCGGTCTTGCGGGTCAGCGCGACCCAGTAGACGATGATCGTTGCCGCCGTCATCAGCCAGCCGGCGGAAGCCAAAAACCACATGCCCAACAGCTGGCTGTTCGGCACGCCCAGCTGCTGCATGGGCTGCATGAAGTGCGCGGCCATGAGCGACATCGCGATGCCCAGTAAGCACAGCGCCAAAGACACAATGGCCGAGGCAATGAACACCCACAGCACCCGCCGGTCGCGGCTGACCGGGCGGGCAGCCACCGAATATTCGGCGCCCTCGGTGCGCTGTCTGCTGGTTCTGTTCCTCTTGGCCACGGAACCATCCTACGGAACCAAGCACGAGGTGCCGCCCACCTTCCGCCGGATCGCTGGGCAGGCTGTCCTAGACTGGCCGGGTGACTCCCACCCCGCAGACCATTCGTGACGAAGCCGCCAGACGGCGCACATTCGCCGTCATCGCCCACCCCGACGCCGGTAAATCAACCCTGACCGAAGCACTCGCCCTGCACGCGCGCGCCATCGGCCAGGCCGGCGCAACCCACGGCAAAGCAGGCCGTCGCGCCACCGTGTCCGACTGGATGCAGATGGAGCAGGACCGCGGCATTTCGATTTCCTCAGCCGCTCTGCAGTTCGAATACCGCGACTGCGTGGTCAACCTCATCGACACCCCCGGTCACGCCGACTTCTCAGAAGACACCTACCGCGTGCTGTCGTCCGTCGACTGCGCCATCATGCTCGTCGACGCGGCCAAGGGCATGGAAGAGCAGACCATGAAGCTGTTCGAAGTCTGCTCCCACCGCAACATCCCGATCATGACGGTCATCAACAAGTGGGACCGCCCCGGTCTGGAATCGCTGGAGCTCATGGACGAAATCCAGCAGAAGACCGGCATGCTGCCCACACCGCTGACGTGGCCCGTGGGTGACTCCGGTGACTTCCGCGGCGTGCTTGACCGTGAAACGGGGGAGTACACCAAGTTCACCCGCACCGACGGCGGCGCCACCATCGCTGGTGCTGAAACCATGGACCCCGCACGGGCCGAAGAAGTCGAAGGCGACGTGTGGACCACCGCCGTCGAAGAATCCGAGCTTCTGGAACTGGAAGAGCAGAACTTCGACTACGACGAATTCCGGGCAGGCAAGCACACCCCGGTGATGTTCGCTTCCGCCGTTCTCAACTTCGGTGTGGCCAAGATCCTCGACACGCTCATCGACCGCGCTCCGGCGGCAGAACCTCGCCTGGACCGCGACGGCGAACCTCGACCCGTCGATGCGCCTTTCTCCGGCTTCGTGTTCAAAGTGCAGGCCGGAATGGACCGCAACCACCGCGACCTTTTGGCCTACATCCGCGTGTGCTCCGGAGTTTTCGAACGCGGCATGGTCGTCACCCACGCCGAAACGAAAAAGCCGTTTGCCACCAAACACGCTCAGCACGTCTTCGGCCGTGACCGCGACTCCGTTGAGACTGCTTTCCCCGGAGACGTCGTCGGCTTGGTCAACGCCTCAGCCCTGCGCGTGGGCGACAGCCTCTACGTCGACGAGCCCGTGCAGTTCCCACCAATCCCGTCATTCAGCCCCGAACACTTCATGGTCATCCGCGCGAAAGACCCGTCGAAGTACAAGCAGTTCCGCCGCGGCATCGACCAGCTGGACCACGAAGGCGTCATCCAGGTGCTGCGCTCCGACCTGCGCGGCGATCAGGCCCCCGTGCTCGGAGCCGTCGGCCCAATTCAGTTCGAAGTGGTCGAAGACCGCATGGTCAACGAATTCAACTCACCGTGCCGCCTGGAGTCCCTGCCCTACACGCTGGCCCGCCGCACAGTGAAGGACGACATCCCCAAACTGGCGAAAGAGCGCAGCGTCGAAGTGCTCGAACGCTCCGACGGCACACTGTTGGCTCTCTTCTCAGACCGGTGGCGCCTGGGCGGTGTGGAGCGGGAAAACCCCGGCATCACACTCGAGCCCCTGGTGGTCACCTGACCGACTGCGAGCACCTCGCGGCGGGGGTTTAGAATAAAAAGCCGGGCAGACTCTGGTCCTGACTGCGTCGCTGCTCAGGACCCTGCCCGCAGTCATGTCTGCAATAAGGAGCTAGGACAAGTGGGAAACACGTCGATCCGCGTCGCCATCGCGGGCCTGGGAAACTGCGCAACGTCACTCATCGAAGGCGTTGAATACTACAAGGACGCAGATCCCGAATCGAAGGTTCCGGGACTCATGCACGTGCAGTTCGGCGACTACCACATCAGCGACATCGAATTCGTCGCAGCGTTCGACGTCGACGCTGACAAGGTCGGCAAGGACATTTCCGAAGCCGCTTACTCCAGCGAGAACCACACCATCAAAATCACCGACATCCCGCACACCGGGGTAGAAGTGCAGCGCGGCCCAACGCTTGACGGCCTCGGCAAGTACTACCGCGAAACCATCACCGAATCCGACGCCGAACCGGTTGACGTTGCGCAGGCTCTGCGCGACGCGAAGGTCGACGTTCTGGTGTGCTACTTGCCCGTTGGCTCGCAGAAGGCCGTCGAATACTACGCGCAGGCCGCAATCGATGCGAAGGTCGCATTCGTCAACGCCCTGCCGGTGTTCATCGCAGGCACTAAGGAATGGGACGACAAGTTCAAGGAAGCCGGCGTGCCGATTGTCGGCGACGACATCAAGAGCCAGATCGGTGCGACGATCACCCACCGCGTCATGGCCCGCCTGTTCGAAGAGCGCGGCGTGATCCTCGACCGCACCTACCAGCTCAACGTCGGCGGCAACATGGACTTCAAGAACATGCTCGAACGCGAGCGTCTCGAGTCCAAGAAGATCTCGAAGACCCAGGCGGTCACCTCGAACACCTCGGCAGAACTCGCCGAACGCGACGTCCACATCGGCCCCTCCGACTACGTGGGCTGGTTGGATGACCGCAAGTGGGCTTTTGTGCGCCTGGAGGGCCGCAACTTCGGCGACGCCCCGGTGTCCCTGGAATACAAGCTCGAAGTGTGGGACTCGCCGAACTCCGCCGGCGTCATCATCGACGCCGTGCGCGCAGCCAAGATCGGCCTGGATCGCGGCATCGGCGGTGCGCTCATCTCGGCATCCTCGTACTTCATGAAGTCCCCGCCGCACCAGCAGAACGACGAAGCCGCACACGCGGCCGTAGAAGCCTTCATTGCCGGCGAAGCCGACAACTGACCTGCCACAACACACAGAACACTCTGAGGAGAGATCTCCAATGCACGTCATCGTAGTCGGAGCCGGATTCGTCGGGCTTTCCAGCGCACTCCACCTGGCCGCGGACGGCCACGAGGTGACCGTCCTGGAGCGCACCGGTGTCGCCGCCGGATCCAGCTGGGGCAACGCAGGATTCATTGTTCCCCCGATGACGAAGCCGCTCGCCGCTCCCGGCGCGTGGGTCAACGGCTTCGACATGATGCTCAACAAGGACGCCCCGCTGTCCATGCCGCAGCCGTTCTCGCCGCGCCTGGCACTGTTCCTGGCGAAGTTCGCATCCCAGATGACGAAGAAGCGCTACGCCGCTTCCGTGCGCGCCGAAGCACCTGCTCTCAAGGACGCTTTCGCGGCCTTCGGTCGGATGGAAGAGCTCGGCGTCAAGGCGTCGCTGACGCGGGCCACCTTCACGATGGGCTTTGAATCCGCCGACGGTCTTGAGGGTCTGAAAGCCGGCATGGCCGAAAGCAACTCGGTTGGCCTGGAAGGCAGCGTCGACGTTGTATCGCCGGACGTTCTGCCGTTCTTCTCCGACAAGATCACGCACGCCGCTCAGGTGCGCGATCAGGCCTACATCGACCCGCCGGCCTACATGGAGGCTCTCGCTGAGGCCTGCCGCACTGCCGGTGTGAACATCATCGAAGACGCCGACGTCGTATCCGGCTATGAGGGCGACTCCGGTGTCGGGCTCGTTGATCGCAAAGGCCGCTCCTATGGTGGTGACGCGGTTGTCATCGCTGCCGGCGTGTGGTCGGACGACCTGCTGGAAACCCTCCACGGCAAGAAGGCCCGCATCGGCATGGCAGCGGGCCGCGGCTACTCGTTCACGGCCTCGGTTGCCCCCGAGTTCCTGCCGACCGAACCGGTGCGCTTCCCCTCGGTCAGCGTTGTTGTCACGCCCTACCGCGGCAAAGTCCGCGTGGGCGGAACCATGGAGTTCCTGCCGGCAGACGCCCCCATGAACCCAGCGCGCATCGACTCGATCAAGAAAGCCCTGCGCCCGCTGGTTCGCGGCATCGACCTGGAGAACACCACGGATCACTGGATGGGTCCCCGTCCGGTCAGCCCCGACGGCAGCGAGCGCGTCGAAGCTGTATCTCAGCGCACCTTCGTCGCTTCTGGCCACGGCATGTGGGGCATCACGCTCGGCCCGCGGGCCGGCGAAATCATTGCGAAGCTCGTCACAGAGCGACTGGGTCGCTGACGCACTAGAATTCACAGGGGAGAGCGTCCCCTCGCGTTCCTATAGTCAAGGAGGAGACTATGACGCACATTGCAGTAGTCGGGGCCGGAATGGTCGGCCTGGCAAGTGCACTCAACCTGGCTGACGCCGGATACGACGTCACCGTACTCGACCGCAAGGGTGTTGCCGCCGGCGCAAGCTGGGGCAACGCCGGCTTCATCTGCCCGTCGATGACCTTCCCACTGTCGGCACCGGGCGAATGGAAGAACGGCTTTGACGCCGTCACCAACAAGGATGCCCCGCTGGCCCTGCCGCAGCCGTTCAACCCGAAGCTGTGGAAGTTCCTCACGACCTTCACGCTGCAGATGACCGAAAAGAAGTTCAAGCGCGCAGTCGACGAACTCGCACCGGACCTCAAGGACTCCATCGCATCGTTCGAACGTCTCAAGGACTTCGGCGTCGAAGGCAAGTTCAACCACTCCGACTTCACCGTCGGCCTGGGTTCGGAAGCCGAACTCCACCACTTCATCGAAGAGACCGGCATCAACCGCGACGCCGGTGTGCCCTCTGTTGTGGAAACCTTCGACCCCCGCGAAAAGCCGTACTTCACGGACCTCGTCACCCACGGTGCAATCGTGAAGGACCAGGCGTACATCGACCCGCCGGCATTCGTCCAGTCGATCGCAGATGCCGCCCAGAAGCTGGGCGTGAAGATCGTGACCGACGCCGAGATCGTCACCGGCCACGTCGGTGCGGACGCCGTCGGCCTGGTCGACGCTCAGGGCCGCAGCTACAGCTTCGACGGTGTTGTCATCGCCGCGGGCGCTTGGTCGGACGAACTGCTGCGCAAGCTGCACGGCAAGTCCGCCACCATCGGCATGGCCGCTGGCCGCGGATACTCGTTCACCGCTCAGGTCGACCCCGAGTACCTGCCGACCACCCCCGTGTACCTGCCCACCACGCGCGTTGTGTTCACTCCGTACCGCGGTGGCGTGCGTGTGGGCGGAACCATGGAGTTCCTCGACCCGGATGCTCCGCTGCGTCCCGAGCGCATTGAATCTATGAAGCGCGTGGCCAGCAAGTACATGAAGGGCATCGACCTCGAGAACACCACCGACCACTGGGTTGGTCCTCGCCCGGTCAGCCCCACCGGTCCGCCGAAGATCGAAGCCCTCTCGCCGCGTAGCTTCGTCGCCGCAGGCCACGGCATGTGGGGCATTGCCCACGGACCGCGTGCCGGTGAGCAGATCGCACAGATCGTCAAGCGCACCCTCAAGTGATGCTTTCCTGAGTGCCGCCGCAGAATCCTCCCGCAGGGGAATTCTGCGGCGGCACTTTGCTGTTGAAACAGCAAAGACAGTAAACTCCCGTGCAACGGAAGCGATCAGAAAGAGTCTCATGGCAAACCCGCTGATGAACAGGGCCCTGAACGAAGGCGTGAAAGACCGCCAGACCCCTTCGGCCGATCACCTCAACTCCATGTACATGGCCCCGTCGGCAGAGAACCGCAACGCCGGCCCCGGCCAGCCAGTCCAGCCGCAGGCTCCAGCCGCAGAGCGCCCCATGCAGTACAACGACGTCTTCATGAAGTCGCTGGCCTGCTTCGGTGTTCTTCTCGTTGGCGCAATCGTCGGCTGGGTGATGCCTGCTCTGGCGCTGCCAGCCGTGCTCATCGGCCTGGTTCTCGGCCTGATCAACGCGTTCAAGCGCGAACCCGTCCCGTTCCTCATCCTGGCCTACGCCGCCGTTGAGGGTGTTTTCCTCGGCGGCATTTCGAAGATCTTCGAAACCTCATACGACGGCATTGTCATGCAGGCGGTGCTGGCAACACTCAGCGTCTTCGCCGTGATGTTCGCGCTGTTCAAGTTCAAGGTCATCCGCTTCGGTGCCAAGGGCATGAAGTTCCTCATGCTGGCCGTCGGCGGCTACGCGGTGTTCTCGCTCATCAACTTCTTCTACGTTCTGTTCACCGGCAACGGCGGTGCGCGCAACGTGCAGATTGAACTGTTCGGCATGACCTTCCCGCTGGGCGTCATCATCGGCGTTGTCGCCGTGGTGCTGGCATCGCTGACCCTGATCACTGACTTCCAGGCAATCGAAGCCGGCGTCGACAACAAGATCCCGGAGCGCTACTCCTGGACCATGGCGTTTTCCCTCATGGTGTCGCTCATCTGGCTGTACGTCGAAATCCTGCGCCTGCTGTCCTACTTCCGACAGGACTGACATGAGTGACGTGTTCGCTGCCGGACCGGTGGGCGAACAGCACCGACAGAAAGCGGCGGACCTCGAAACTGAGGTCCGCCGTCTTCGTGTCCGGCTGGTTTCGCTTACGGTCGACGCATGGTCTCAGGTGCCCGACGGCCAGCAGCTGAACCGTCGGCAGCTGGTCGCTGCCGCTGTTCGTCAGCTGTGTGATCTGACAGGCCCACCGGAGGGCGCACCAGAGATCTGGAGGGCTGACGAGGCGCAGCTTCCGTTCCGCTTGTTCGCTCTGTTGGAAGCGGCACAGCCGCGCAGGGGAGCCGGCGAGGGGCACACGGCAGAAGCACTTGCCCTTGCCGAAAACCTCAGGCGCAGTCTGTGAGGAGCTGCTGCGGCACCTCGTCCGTTTCTGTGCGGCACTGGAGCCGTACGGCTCCAGTGCCCGTGCACATCAGGTGAGTGCGCGCTTGAGGGTGTCGAGACCGACCGAGCCGATTGCCAGGGCTTTGGTGTGGAAGTCTTTGAGTGTGAAGTTCGGGTCGCTGGCTTTCGCCGCGTTGCGGGTCTGCTCCCACAGGCGCTGGCCGATCTTGTAGGACGGCGCCTGGCCCGGCCAGCCCAGGTAGCGGTCGAGTTCGAACGCGAGGAAGCTGCGCTCCATGGCCGCGTTGTCGGTCAGGAACGTCCAGGCCTTGTCCGCATCCCACGTGCCGCCCCCGATTGATTCGGGAGCCGGCAGACCCAGGTGCACGCCGATGTCGAGGCACACCCGGGCTGCCCTCAGCCGCTGGGAGTCGAGCATGCCCATGTAGTCGCCCAGATCGTCCAGGAAGCCGAGTTCGGCCATGAGCGCCTCGGAGTACAGGGCCCATCCTTCGCCGTGACCGGACACCCAGCACAGGTGACGACGCCATGTGTTGAGGCTGTCAGCCATGTGGGTCGCCCCGCCCACCTGCAGGTGATGTCCGGGAACGCCCTCGTGGTAGACGGTTGTGAGCTCCTGCCACGTGTTGAATGTTTCAACCCCGGCCGGAACCGACCACCACATGCGGCCCGGGCGTGAAAAGTCATCAGTTGGGCCGGTGTAGTAGATGCCGCCCGTGCCGTCGGGCAGCACCATGCATTCGATCTTCTTGACCGGTTCGGGAATGTCGAAGTGCACGCCCGCAAGTTCCTCAATGGCCCGGTCGGCCTTGTCCTGCATCCAGGCGCGCAAAGCATCCAGACCGTGCACCTGGCGCTGCGGATCGGCATTGAGCTTGTCGAAGCATTCGGAGACGGTGGAACCGGGGTAGAGCTCGTTTGCCACGCGGCGCTGTTCGGCGTCGATGGTGGCCAGCTGTTCGAGGCCCCAGGCGTAGGTTTCGTCGAGGTCGACCTCGGCTCCCAGGAACTGGCGAGAGAACAGGGCGTAGTCGTCGCGACCGCAGGCGTCGGTTTCGGTGGCCAGGGGAGCGATGATGTCGCCGAGGAAGTCAGCGAGCGACTCATAGGCTTCCCGCGCGCCGTCAGCGGCTGTGCGGACCTCTTCTGCCAGGGCTTCAGAGGCGGTGTCGGCTGCCTGCTGGGCGAAGCGGTCGAAGCTGCCGTCGGCTTTCGCATGGTCGCGGCACTGTTCGATGACGCGCTTGACCTGCCGCAGCGCAGGCGGCCGGCCGTCGTGAGCGGCCTGGCTCAGTGCGTGTCGGTACTCGGTGAGTGCCCTGGGCACCTGCGATAGGCGGACGGCGTTGTCCTTCCAGTCGTCTTCCGTGTCAGTGGGCACGAGGTCGAAGAGCATCTGCACATCCTGCGGTGCGGATGCAATGACGTTGAGTTCACCGGACGTCAGGCCGGCGGCGTGCAGTTCGCGCTCACAGCCCAGGCGCTCCCGCATGGCATCGAGCGTGACGGCATCGACCTCGTCGAGGTTCTGCGCTTCCCGTTCTGCTTTGTCGAGTTCGCGCAGCGTGCGGGCGTTGAGCTCATCGAGCTGGTCTGCGGCTTCGCGGCTCTGGGAATCCAGGCGCGCGCGATCTCCGTCAAGACCAGCGGTGACGGACAGGGTGGGGAACAGGTCAACAAGGGAGCGGGCGTAGTCTTCGGCGACTTCATCGACTGCCGAAGGGGTTCGCGATAGTTCAGTCATGGTCCCACTGTAAACGGCGGAAACCGCGTGATCTACCATTGCCCAGTCGGCGAACAGCGGTTTGTGCGCCGACTTTCTCAATGGCTTTATTGGAGGCGCATGCCGCGGTGACCCCGAGCAGACTGTGGAACAAGAACTTCATCCTGTCTTTCAGCATCAGCCTCATGGGCTCACTGGTGTTCTACATGCTGCTGACGTCCATGGCGGCATACGCGGTGATTTCGTTCGGTGCGGGGCAGGCGGCGGCCGGCTTCGCCTCGAGCTCCTTCGTTCTGGGTGCTGTGGTGTCCCGCGTCCCTGCGGGCAAGTACCTCGACTTCATCGGTCGCAAGCGGGTCATCCTGCTGTCTTCGATCATCCAGATTCTGCTGTCCCTGGCGTACATTCCGACCGGCACGCTCGACCTGTTCATTGCGGTGCGCTTCCTGCACGGCTTTGCGTTCGGGTTCAACCACACGGCAACGTCGGCCGCTGTGCAGACCGTCATCCCGCCGCACCGCAGGGCCGAAGGAACGGGATATTTCGGCATGGCAACCTCTTTGGCAATGGCCAGCGGCCCGTTCCTCGCGGTGACGGTGTCCGCGTCACACGGCTACCAGCCGCTGTTCTACATCTGCGCGACAATTGCCGTCGTCGCCTCGCTGCTGTCGCTTCTGCTGACTCTTCCGGAGAACCCGCCAAGTGCTGAACAGCGAGCTGATAAATGGCGGCTGACCCCGAGTTCGTTCCTTGAGAAGGACACGTTGAAGACCTCTTCTGTGATGTTCTTCGCCGGTCTCGTGTACTCGGTCGTCATGGCCTTTTTGGGCTCCTATGCGGAGGCTATAGGGGCGTCCGAGGCGGCAGGCTGGTTCTTTGTTGCGCTCGCTGCCGCTATGCTCATCTGCCGTTCCTTTGTGGGCCGCCTGCAGGACAAGTACGGGGATGGCTGGGTGATCTACCCAGCCATCCTCATTTACGCTGCATCACTCGCGGTGCTTACCTTTGCTCACGGTGAGTTCGCCATCGTCGTTGCGGGTGCGCTCGTGGGAGCAGGCTTTGGAACTCTGCTTCCTGCAGTGCAGGCCGTGTGTGTCGCCGATGCGCTGCCGGCCCGCTACGGGGTTGTCGTGTCGACGTTCTTCATCATGCTCGATTTGGGAACGGCAATCGGCTCCGTCGTTTTGGGTGCGCTGGAACCCGTGGTGGGTCAGCGGGGCATGTTCGGCGTTTCGACGTTTGTCGTGTTGTTCGGACTGCTTGTCTACTGGGCTGGCCGGCGCTCAGTCGCTCAGGGACGCTGACGCCGAGCCCAGGTGCCAGCACCCGGTTCGCGCATGCGGCGAACCGGGCTGCTGTAGCCGGTGCCCGGCTGGCTGGTGTTTTCGTTTCCACCGGAGGAGTGGCGCAGCGCCATGACGGCGGCGAATGCCGCCGAGCGCGCCAGGCGCTGCTCCTTCGGGGTTCCGGTCTTCGGTTTTTCTCTCACAGCGGGATGTTTCCGTGTTTGCGGGCGGGTGCCTGCACGTGCTTGTTGCGCAGGGCGCGCAGGCCTCGGACAATCCGTTCGCGGGTTTCAGACGGTGCGATGACCGCGTCGATGTAGCCCTCTTCCGCAGCCAGGTAGGGGTTGAGCAGAGCGTCTTCGTATTCCTGGACGAGTTCGGCTCGCTTGGCTTCGACGTCTTCGCCTGCGGCTTCTGCTTCTTTCAGCGTGCGGCGGTACACGATGTTCGCAGCACCCTGCGCACCCATGACGGCAATCTGTGCCGACGGCCAGGCCAGGTTGAGGTCAGCGCCGAGCTGCTTGGAGCCCATGACGCAGTACGCGCCGCCGTAGGCCTTGCGGGTGATGAGCGTCAGGCACGGCACGGTCGCTTCACCGTAGGCGTAGATGAGCTTTGCGCCGCGGCGGATGATGCCGTTGTACTCCTGGTCGGTGCCGGGCAGGAAGCCTGGAACGTCGACGAAGGTCAGAATCGGAATGTTGAACGCGTCGAGGAAGCGCACAAAGCGGGCTGCCTTTTCTGATGCGTCAATGTCGAGCGTGCCGGCCATCTGCATGGGCTGGTTGGCAATGATGCCGACCGTTTCGCCTTCCACGCGGCCGAAACCGGTGACGACGTTCGGGGCGAAGAGTTCGCTGGTTTCGAGGAACTCGCCGTCGTCGAGGACCGTCGTGACGACATCCAGGATGTCGTAGGGCTGCGATGCGGAGTCCGGCACGATCGTGTTGAGCGCGTTGTCGGCTTCCGTCAGTTCAAGGTCGGCCGGGGCCGGCACCGTCGGAACGGGGTCCATATTGTTCGACGGCAGGAAGGACAGGAGGTCGCGCACATAGTTCAGTGCGTCTTCTTCGTCCTGTGCGAGGTACTGCGCGTTGCCGGACACCGTGTTGTGGGTGTACCCGCCGCCCAGTTCTTCGTGGCCGACGTTTTCACCAGTGACGGTCTTGATGACGTCAGGGCCGGTGATGTACATGTGCGAGGTGCCGTCGACCATGATCGTGAAGTCGGTCAGAGCGGGGGAGTAGACGGCACCGCCTGCCGAGGGTCCCATGATGAGGCTGATCTGCGGGATCACACCGGAGGACTTGACGTTCCAGTGGAAGATTTCGGCGAACAGGGCGATCGATCCGACACCCTCCTGGATGCGGGCACCGCCGGAGTCGTTGATGCCGATGATGGGGCAGCCGATCTTCAGCGCGAGTTTCTGCACCTTGACGATCTTGCGGCCGTTGGCTTCGGCAAGCGAACCGCCGAGCACAGTGAAGTCGTGGGCGAAGACCGCAACGGTGCGGCCGTCGATTGTGCCCAGACCGCAGACCACGCCGTCGCCGTCGGGACGCTTCTTCTCCATGCCGAACTGGTGGCTGTGGTGGCGGACGAACTCGTCGATCTCCTGGAAAGAGCCGGGGTCGAGGAGTTCCGCAATGCGTTCGCGGGCGGTCTGCTTGCCGCGGTTGTGCTGGCGTTCAGCAGCCTGGGGATCGGGAGTGTGCGCGTTACGGCGGCGCTCAATGAAAGCGGCCAACCGCTGCGCTGTCGTCTGCGGTGCGGTAGAAGGACTCATGTCACTAGACTAGCGGTGATTCTCACACGGTGGGCCGGTGTTGTGTCCGGCCGATAAAACAGCCTACAGTGATGTAGTGCATGATTGCGTTTCTCCTTTTGACCTCAGCCGCTTCAGCGAAGCCTGGAGCCTGGAAAGCCGGTTGCCTCAGCCGGACATCGAGTGGTCGGAGAAAACCGGCTCGACCAACGACGACCTCGTTGCAGCCGTAGAAAGCGGAAGCGCAGCACCTTTCAGCATTATCGGCACGGACCATCAGCAGGCCGGCCGCGGCCGCCTGGCGCGCACGTGGACGACACCTCCGAACACGTGCCTGACCTTTTCCATTGCCGTTCCAGTCCCGTCGACAGTCGCCGCGGACGACCTCGGCTGGATTCCGCTGATCACGGGCCGCGCTGTTGTTGACACTCTGCGCGCCGAGGGAGTTCCGGCCGAACTCAAGTGGCCCAACGACGTCCTTATCCGCGACCGCAAGCTCGTCGGCATCCTCACTCGGATTGTCATCGGAGCTGACGGCGAAAAGACAGTCGTCATCGGCACCGGCATCAATGTGCACCTCGCACAGGACGACCTTCCGGTTGAGACCGCCACGTCGCTGCTCGTTGAGGGCTTCGAGTTCAGCCGCGAAGCGCTCCTGGCCGCTGTTGTCAGCCGGCTGCGCGAGGCCCTGGACTCGGCGTTCAGCCGTCCGGCGGTCGGAACAGCAGAATTCTGTGCGGACATGTCTGCCTCCATGGCCACCATTGGCCGCGACGTTCGGGTTGAACTGCCCGGCCAGGAACCCCTCACCGCGCGGGCAGTTGGCCTTGACAAGCACGGGGGGCTCGTCATTGAAACCGCTGAGGGCCTGCAGACCGTTACCGCCGGGGATGTCATACACGCGAGGCTGCTGTGACCGAACCTGATCCGCGCACTCGAGCTCTGCCGCAGATCAACGAGCACACCGTTTTCTCACGGCCGGACGCACCGTGGAACCGCGACGCTACGGCAACAACCGAAATCCAGCGGATTGCCGAAACCTCCGAAGAGTTCAGTTCGAGCTTCCAGGAAGAGCGCGCACGCGCCAACGCGCGGTCTTCCGATGACTCCAGCGTCTCTGAACTGCGCGACCGCCTGGAGTTTTCGCAAGGACTGGCGGACGACCCCAACCCGCAGACAGAAGCGGTACCGGACCTTTTGGACAACCCGGAGCTCATCGAGCAGCGCATACAGCGACTGCGCGCGGCGGCGTCGCTGCTGGAAGAACAGCTGCTGGGCGGCAAACGGGTCCTGACCAGACGCGAAGTAGCCCAGCTGGCAGGTGTTTCTACTGTGTCTGCCAAGAAGTTCTGGCGAGCCCTCGGCCTGCCAATCGCAGAAGAGGGCACACCCGCCTTCACGATTCGCGATGTCAATGCGCTGGCCGAAATGGCTGATCTTGTGGCGCGCAACATGGTGGACGAAGATACCGCGGTGGCGCTCGCTCGCGCCATCGGCCAGACCACCGACCGTCTGGTGGTGTGGCAGATGGAGACGGTTGTCGAATACCTCGCTGAATCACGCCAGCTGGATGAGCGTCAGGCGCGTGCGGTTGCGCTGAGCCTGTTTGAGCAGATCCTGCCGTCGCTGGAAAAGGTCATGCTGTACGCGTGGAAGCACAACATGGCCAACGTCTTCGGCCGGCTCAACGTGAACCTGGGCGACGACGCCGGTCCCGGCGGCAAGAACGCCGGCCAGCCAGGTTTCTATGATTCAGCCATGCCGCTTGCCCGCGGAATCGGCTTTGTCGACCTCGTGTCGTTTACCCGACTATCGCAGCAGATGGAGCCCAGGCAGCTTGCCAGCCTGGTCAAGCGCTTCCAAACCCTGTGCTACAACATCGTGACCGCCGGCGGCGGCCGCGTCATCAAAACCGTTGGCGACGAAGTGTTCTTCGCCGCCGAAACTCCGCGTTCGGGTGCCGAGATCTCAGTGCGGCTCATGGAGCGCATTACCGAAGATCCTGACCTGCCGAAAGCCCGCGTGGGCTTTTCGTGGGGCAAGGTTCTGTCCCGCCTGGGCGACATCTTCGGTTCGACCGTCAACCTGGCAGCCCGCCTGACTTCAATCGGCGAACCCGGAACGGTCACCACCGACTGGGAAACCTCGTCCGTCATTGCGCAGACGGAGGCCTATGAGTTCTCCAATCGCCGTACCGTGAGCCTGCAGGGACTGGGCGATATCACGATCGTCGACATGCACCGCGGCCAGGCGCCGCGCATGGTCGTCGACGTCGAACCCTGAGATCGAGCTTTGACGGTCGGCTGAGCGTGCCCTGTCAGAGCAGTGCGCCGGTCAGAACAGCTGTTCGTCGTCGTGGGACACAATGACGCCGCTGTCGTCATCCTTGTCCCGGCCGATCTGCGCGTAGCGGTCGTCGTCGCTGAAATCAGGTGCGCCTGCAGCGCCCTTGGCTGTGCTCTTGGCACCGCTCTTCGCGGCTTCTCCACCACCGGCGGGTGCGGTTCCCTCTGCCGAGGTGCCGTCGGCTGCCGCTGGATCTGCGGCAATGCCGGTGCGCGGCAGGGTGCCGATCGCATCGATCCGGCCTTCAACGGGAGCGCCCGAACCGTCGCGGCGAGACAGTTCGTCCGGCAGTGCGCGTGCACCGCCGGTCTTGGCGGCCGCCTGCGGGTTGGGTCCGGCAAAGGCTGTTACGAGCTCGGTTTCGTCCTTGAGGAAGCGGTGGCTGCGCATACCCGCGGTGGCACGTCCCTTGGCGGGGAAGTCCGACAGCAGGGAAACCTTGACGGATTCGGTTTCCTCGCCGTTGAAGTTCACGCCCTTGGCAACCGTCACAACCCGGTTTTCCACGGCTGGGTCGACAACGCTGAAGCTGATGACCTCGATGTCCTTCGGCAGGCGAATGCCCGCGACACCGCCAGCACCGGGCCCCTGTGCGCGAACACCGTCGAGGGTGAAGTTGAGCAGATTGCCCGCCTGGGTGATGAACACAGCTGCACCCTCATCGAGGTTGGGCAGCTGGCCGGCGCCCACGACGGTGTCTTTGCCCTTGAGGGAAATGATGTCCCACACGTCGCGGTTATTGGGGATTTCACCTGCGGCAACGCGTTTGACCACGCCCAAGCGGGTGCCGAGCACCACCTCGGCAGTGGGGTCGATAAGCGTGATGACCTGTTCTCCGCGTTCGAGTTCGATGAAGTCGGTGATCTTCACCCCGCCCGACAGCACGGGGCGGGTGGCCTGGTCCGGCAGGGACGGCAAGTTGATGATGTCGATCTTGTGGACCCGCCCCTTGTTCGTCAGAGCACCCAGGGATCCGCGGGTGCTCGAGGGGATCTGCGCGATAAGAGCGTCATTGGCGGCCCTGCGGCCGGTGGCTGAGAGTTCGCCGGCTGTGGCCGTGCGGGCGATCTTTCCGGTGGTGGACATGAGCACCCAGCAGGGTTCGTCGGCAACCTGCAGGTTCTTGCCCTTCTTGCGGCCGGCGGCCTTGATCTCCTTGAGGCTGCCCTCAACGAGCACCGTGCGGCGGCCGGTGTCAAGAGCCTCCGCGGTCTCTTCGAGCTCATCCGACACGAGGGTCTTCAGACGGTGTTCATCGCCGAGGATCTCCCGCAGGTCTTCGATCGTGGCCTGCAGTTCGTCGCGCTCAGCTTCAAGCTCAATGCGGGAGAACTTCGTCAGGCGGCGCAGCTGCAGGTCAAGGATGTAGGTCGCCTGGATCTCGGAGAGGTCGAAGACGTCCATCAGCCGGGTGCGCGCCTGTGCGGCATCGTCAGAGGAGCGGATCAGCTGGACGACCTCGTCGATGTCGAGGATCGCAATGAGCAGACCCTCCACCAGGTGCAGGCGGTCGAGTGCTTTCTGCAGGCGGAATTCGCTGCGGCGGCGGATGACGTCGATCCGGTGGGCAATGAACACCTCGAGCAGGGCCTTCAGTCCCAGGGTGCGGGGACGGCCGTCCACCAGGCAGACGTTGTTGATGCCGAAGGAGTCTTCCATCGGGGTCAGGCGGTACAGCTCTTCGAGAACAGCTTCCGGATTGAAACCGGACTTGATGCCGATGACCAGGCGCAGGCCGTGCTTGCGGTCAGAGTAGTCATCAACCGAGCTGATGCCCTGCAGCTTTTTGGCCTGGACGTTGTCCTTGATCTTTTCGATGACCTTTTCGGGGCCCACAAGGTAGGGAAGTTCGGTCACGGTGATGCCACGGCGACGCGGCGTGATGTTCTCAAACTTCACGGTTGCGCGAGTGCGGAAGGTGCCGCGGCCGGTTTCGTAGGCATCCCGCACACCCGACAGGCCGATGATCCGGCCGCCTGTCGGCAGGTCCGGACCCGGGACGAAGCGCATGAGCTCATCCAGGGATGCGTCGGGGTTGAAGATCAGGTGGCGGGCGGCGGCGATGACTTCGCCGGGATTGTGCGGGGCCATGTTGGTGGCCATGCCGACCGCAATGCCGGAGGCCCCGTTGACCAGCAGGTTCGGCAGTGCGCTGGGCAGCGCTTCGGGCTGAGTGAGTGAACCGTCGTAGTTCGGCACAGTGTTGACGGTGTCTTCGTCCAGGTTGCGCAGCATATGCATGGCCGCCTGGTCCAGCCTGGCCTCCGTGTAGCGGGGAGCCGCGGGGCCGTCGTCAAGCGAACCGAAGTTGCCGTGGCCGTCGACAAGCGGGACGCGCATGACGAAGGACTGAGCCATGCGCACCAGCGCGTCGTAGATGGCGGTGTCGGAGTGCGGGTGCAGCTTGCCCATGACATCGCCGACAATGCGCGAGGACTTGACGTACGGGCGGTCGGGGCGCAACCCCATTTCCGACATTTGATAGAGAATGCGGCGCTGGACGGGCTTGAGGCCGTCGCGAGCATCCGGCAGCGCGCGGGAGTAGATGACCGAGTACGCGTATTCGAGGAACGACGTCTCCATTTCCTGGGTGACATCGATATCGACGATCTGACCGTCGGTCACGCGGCTTCCTCCTTGTGCAGCGGCTGTGCCATCAGGAGGTCAGTGTAGCGCTCAGCAGGGCAGAAACCGCTGATTTCACGGTCGCCGCGTCGGCTGAGCGCGCTTAAGCGTCAGTCAGTCAGCGGCTCACATCCTGCGGCGCAGAGTATCCATGCGGTCCGCATCAGCCGCCAGCTGAATGCGGGCCGACAGGAGGTAGCTCTTATCGGTGGTGATCATGATCGGGCGGATCTCAATGCTGCGGATGACGGGGAACTCGTCAACCAGCGCCGCCAGGCGCAACAGGATCTCTTCGGCCGGTTCGACGTTGGCCACCGGCAGGCCCTTGTAGCCGAACAGACGAGGTGAGGCTCCCGGAGTGCGCACCATGTTGCGGGCATCGAGGTCGGTCAGGGGAGCGACCCGGTGGGCAACATCGTCCAGCAGCTCGGTGGAGTCACCGGCAATGGAGAACGACACCATGGGCCCCAGCAGCGGGTCCTCACCGGCGCGGATGACGCACCCGACACCCGCCGGCGCCATCGCCTGCACGTCGATGCGGCGGTCATCATCGTCATCGAGCGACTGCGCGATGACCTCGGCGATGCCATTCCAGTCGCCCACGAGCTCCGCCTCGGTCTGAATGGCAAGGCGCACCCCGCCGAACTCAAAGCGGTGACGCAGCTTCCTGTGGACAGCCTTCAGCGCTACCGGATAGCCGATCTTCGCGGCGGCCTCTTTGGCTTCCTCGACAGTCGAGGTGGATATATAGGGCAGCACGTCGATGCCGTAGGCGCCCAGAAGAGCGTGCGCGGCCTCATCAGTCATGGTCACCCTGGGCGAATCGGCTTCCGCCAGGCTGCTTTCGATGATCCGGCGAGCCTCGCGAACCTTCAGGTCCGTGAAGATCGGGTAGTGGCCGTGATCGGACTTCTTGTACACCGCGTACTCGGTTGCCCGGGCAAGCGCCCACACGGCAGCTTCGGGACCGCCGTAGGACGGGACGACGTGCTTGGTGCGCTCGCCGTCGGCAGACCGGGTGTAGGACGTGAGCATTTCGTCCTTGCCGTACACCCCGAGGAAGCACGCGACCGTGGTTTTGCCCGACTGGGCTGCTGCATCCGCAATGGCCTGCGCCATCTGGGATGACGAAACACTGGGGGAGGGCGTGATGATGACGACGACCGAATGCACGTGCGGGTTGGCGTACACCTGCCGCAGCTGAGCTTCGAAGTCATCGACCGTGGCCTCCGGGTGCATGGACACCGGGGCGGTGCCGAGCTTCAGCCCTTCTGCGCGCACACACTGTTCGACAAGTGTTGACAGGGCCGCGGAGTTGCCCACAATGCCCACGCGCTTGCCGTCCGGCAGCGGCTGCGTGTCGAACACCTGCGCAATGTCGTACATCTGGCTGACCGAGCGGGCGCGAATAACACCCGCCTGCGCAAGAACCTGATCCATGGCGCTGGCAGACAGGGACGACACGCGCACCGCGTGACCCGGCGGGAGCTCACCTCCGGTGAGATCGGACTTGATGACGATGACGGGCTTATTGCGGGTGACCCTGCGGGCAATGCGCGAGAACTTTCGCGGATTGCCGATCGATTCGAGGTACAGGCACACGACGTTCGTGGCGGGATCTTCCTGCCAGTACTGCATCATGTCGTTGCCCGACAAGTCCGCACGGTTGCCGGCAGACACAAAAGTCGAAATGCCGATGCCGCGCTCGCGGGCAGCCGCCAGCATTGCCGTGCCCAGAGCACCCGACTGGCTGAACACGCCCACGTGGCCGGGATCGGGCAGGAACGGCGACAGTGAAGCGTTGAGGTCAACTTCGGGGTCGGAGTTGAGAACACCAAAGGAGTTTGGGCCGATCAGGCGCATGCCCCACGTGCGGGCGGTGGTGAGCACCTGCTCCTGCAGTCGCGCACCCTCTTCTGAAGTCTCCGCAAAACCAGAGGAGACCACGACAACGCCCTTGACGCCTCGTTCCGCGCAGTCGCGGACAACCTGGGGGACAGAGACAGCAGGGACCGCGATGACGGCGACATCGATGTCGCCCTCAATCTGATCCAAGCTCGACACGGTGGGCAGGCCCGCAACTTCGGAAGCCTCCGGGTGGACGATGTTGAGCCGACCCCGGAAGCCGCCGGCGGTCAGATTGCGCAGCAGCAGATTGCCGATCGACGCACGGCTGCGCGAAGCCCCGAATACAACAATCGATTCGGGGTGCAGAATGCCGCGCACCGACAGGGCCTCAGCACGATGCTCACGCGATGCCAGCACCTGCCGGGACTTCTCCGTGGGGTCGATGTCGAAAGCAACAGCCACAACCCCGTCATCGAATTCGCGGGTGACCTCGTAGCCGGCGGCGGCGAACACCTGCAGCATAGGGCGGTTCTGCGGCAGAACCTCGGCAACAAAACGGTCAATGCCCATTTCGCGGGCCGCAGCGGCCAGGTGCTCCAGAAGAATTGAGCCGATGCCGCGGCCCTGGTGCGCATCCGCAATGTTGAACGCCACCTCGGCAGAGTTCTCATCCAGCCGGTCGTAGCGGCCTATGCCGATGATCTCGTCGCGGATCGTCATGACAAAGGCAACGCGGTCGCGGTAGTCGACGTTGACGAACCGCTCGAGGTCCTTTTCCGGGATCTGCTTGATCGGGGCGAAGAACCGCATGTAGATGGATTCGGCTGACTGCTTCGAGTGCATAGCCTGCACACCGTCAGCATCGCTCTGAAGAATGGGGCGCAGACGCGCCGTCGCACCATCGCGGAGGACAACGTCGGCTTCCCAAGACTGTGGATAGGCGCTCATACCACCCAGCTTATGCCCCGCGGGGCCTCCCGCCTAGCCCTACGCGCGGGCGGCAGTAGACAATGGTGCAATGGACCTTCCACAGCGACTCATCGCCGACATCCAAGACGCCGGCTACTACCCGCAGATAGCAGCGACCGCAATAGCGGAAGCCCTGCTGGACGAACCCG
Source organism: Brevibacterium sp. HMSC08F02 (assembly GCF_001807555.1). Classification (NCBI taxonomy): domain Bacteria; kingdom Bacillati; phylum Actinomycetota; class Actinomycetes; order Micrococcales; family Brevibacteriaceae; genus Brevibacterium; species Brevibacterium sp. HMSC08F02. Next base: position 54,053 of record NZ_KV789346.1, read on the forward strand.
TGCTCGACCACCTTGTCTACACCGACACGCACATGGACCTCGACACCATCCACCGGCTGGTGAGCGTTTTCGTGCTCACCCCCACCCGACTGGTGCTTGCGCGCGTTGACGACGAACCACATCCCGAACCGGGGTGGAGCGAACCGCGTGCCCTGTGCAGCACAGAAGAAGTGGAACTCGACAAGCTCGCGGCCCCGGCAATCTTCGCCACCTACGCTGATCCCGCCCACTACCGCCCCGGTGACAGCCCTGTGGAAGTGCAGCTCATCATGTCCTGGGGTGCACGCAGTCGCCTGGAGGTGTTCCCCGAAAACTGCGGCAACCCCGACTGCGATGTCGACCACGGTTTCAGCGGCGGCACGTTCAGCGAAGACGTCGCCCTGCGCGTATCCGCCCAGGCCGAAGGCCAGCAGGCCGTCGATGCGACCGTCAGCTTCGCGAACACATTGCGCCGGGTCATCCACGCCGCACGCACCCAGCGCCGATAAACCCAACATCCCGCCCAGGCCGCACGGCAGTGCGGAACCGGGCCTCCGCCTCGTCAGAGAAATCCCGTACGCAACGTCAGAAAGCCCAGCGTGACACACCAGTTTCAGCCGCCGGACTACGCGAACAGCCCGCTGCTGTCGGACATCGTTCCGGCAGCGGCCGCCGCACTCGATGCCCAGAGTGTGCTGTCAGCCGATCAGCGACTGCGCACCGAGAAGATTCTCAGCGGCAGTGCGGCCGAAGCTCGGGTTGTGGTTGTCGTGCTCATCGACGGTATGGGGCTTGAACTGCTGCGCGCCCGGAAGGCCTACACGCCGTTTCTGCGTTCCGTCGGCCAGCACCTGCGGGCCGGCAGTGCGGGCTTTCCGTCGACCACCGCGAACTCGCTGTCGTCGCTCGGTACGGGAATGCTGCCCGGTGGGCACGGAATCATGGGCTACAAACTCCTCGACCCCGAAAGCGGCGAGGTGTTCAATCAGCTGACAGGTTCGAGCGAAGTCGACCCCAGCCGGTGGGTGCCGGACACCACGCTGTTCGAGAGGCTGACCGCCGCCGGTCTTGACGTCGTGCAGCTGGGCGAACCGAAGTTCAGCCGCGGCGGACTCAATGCGGCAACCCTGCGCGGGGGTCGCTTCCGCGGCTCTGACTCCTGGGAGCAGCGGGTGCGTCACGCACACGAAGAAATGCGCGCTCCCGGCCGCCGGCTGGTCTACTTCTACTGGGGCAAACTCGACAAAACCGGACACCAGGCCGGCTGGAACTCCGACCAGTGGATCGAACAGCTCGAACAGGTCGACCAGATGCTCAGCAGCCTCGCCTCAGCGCTCGGGCCGAACATGACAATGATCATCACCGCCGATCACGGCATGGTCGATGTCGCCCACGACAACCGCATTGACCTGGCCGAACACCCTGAGCTGCCGGCGGGACTGACAGCCGTCGGGGGAGAGCCCCGGGCGGCACACCTCTACACCCGCGACGGCGCTCGCGACGACACAGCGGAAGCCCTCCGCGCACAGCTGGCCGGTCGGGGACGCGTCATGACCCGTGACGAAGCCATTCGCGAAGGCTGGTTCGGGGAAGTCGCCGATGCCTTCCGCGCTCGCATCGGCGACCTCGTGGTGGTGTGTGACGAAACAACCGCCATTGTCGATTCGCGCAATGATTCGCCTTCGGCTCTGAGCCTGCTGGGCCACCACGGGGGAGTGAGCTCAGCCGAGCTCACCATCCCGCTGCTCGTTCTGCACGGCTGAGTCTGCTTTTTGGGCTGAGTCTGATTCTGGGGCAGGTACCGGGTTGCCGAAATCTGACGAGGTGTCTGTCAGGACCTCGCGCCTGTGCGACTTTCCGCGGTACAGCCAGGACCGGTAGGCGAAGTACCGCATGATGTTGCCCAGCAGCAGTCCGATGACATTGCCGGATATGTTGTCGGCCAGCAGCGATGTGAAGCCCAGAACATCGTGGGAGACCCAGAGGGTGAGAAGCGCGATGCCCATCCCCGCGGCATTGACGGCGAAGAACAGGATGCCCTCAAAAGCGGGCCGGTAGCGCGACTCCTGGTCGGCAAAGGTCCAGCGCCGCGACCCGATCCATGAAACAGCTGTTGCACACAGAACCGCCACGGTCTTCGACCACACGGGGTGGCCCTGCAGGACAGTCAGCATGAGCAGGTTGAAAACGCTGACGTCGACGAAGAATGCGACAGTCCCGACCACCGTGAAGCGGCCGATTTTGACGAGTTCGCGTCTCTTCTTGCCCACGCGCCCACTATAGGCAGGCTGCACCCACTGCGGGTTGGTCGACACTGGGTGCGAGTCACTCAGGGCTTGGTCAGGTGGCGGGCGCTAGAGTGAGGGCGTGTCTTTTCCACGTATTGGTGTAATCGGCGGCGGTCAGCTGGCGCGCATGATGGCGCCGGCTGCCGAAGCTCTCGGTGTTGCTTTTCATGTTCTGTCGGAGGCAGAAGGGTCTTCTGCCGCGCAGGTTTCCTCTCAGGTGACCGTCGGGGACTACAAGGACTTCGACACGCTGCGCGCGTTTGCTGAAACGGTCGACGTCATCACCTTCGACCACGAGCACGTGCCGACTGAGCACCTCGAAGCCCTTGTGTCAGCCGGTCACAGCGTCCACCCCGGCCCCCATGCGCTCGTCTACGCGCAGGACAAGCTCAAGATGCGCGCCAAAATGGACGAACTCGGCCTGCCCAATCCCACGTGGCGCGAAGTAACAGACACTGATTCCCTGCAGGCCTTCGGCGATGAGATCGGCTGGCCGATCATCGTGAAAACACCCCGCGGCGGCTATGACGGCCACGGGGTCAAGCTCATCAACAGCGCCGACGAAGCCGCCGACTGGTTCGGCAAGGGCCCGCTGCTGGCCGAAGAGGCCGTTGACTTCACCCGCGAACTGTCCGTCATGGTCGGCCGTTCGCCCATGGGCCAGACCGCCGTGTGGCCGGTTGTGGCAACCCTGCAGGAAGGCGGCATCTGCACTGAAGCCGTCGCACCCGCTCCCGACCTCGATCCCGCGAAGGCCCAGGCAATCACCGCTGATGTGCTCACGGTCGCCGAATCGCTCGGCGTGACCGGTGTGATGGCGATGGAGATGTTCGAAACCGCTGACGGCTACATGGTCAACGAACTGGCCATGCGGCCGCACAACACGGGTCACTGGACACAGGACGGCTCAATCACGAGCCAGTTCGAACAGCACCTGCGGGCCATCCTCGATCTCCCGCTGGGTGACCCGGCCCCGAAAGCACCCGTGACGGTCATGGCGAATGTCCTCGGTGCCGACCGCGAAGACCTCTACCGGGCCTATCTGCACGTTTTGGCTCACGACCCGCAGGTCAAGGTCCACATGTACGGCAAGGGTGTACGTCCCGGTCGTAAGCTCGGACACGTCAACATCAGCGGTGACAACGTCGAATCGGTTCTGGCGCGCGCCCGCCACGCGGCGCACTTCATTGCCGGAACTGACACCAACCCGCACCCTGACCTGCCCTGAGGGAGGACGCAGACATGAGCACCAAGCCGAAAGTCGGCATCGTCATGGGGTCCGACTCGGACTGGCCCACCATGAGCGCCGCCGCGGATGTCCTGGAGGAACTGGGCATTGAGTTTACGGCGGAAGTCGTTTCCGCCCACCGCATGCCCCACGACATGATCGAATGGGGTGCCCGTGCTGACGAGGCGGGGTATTCCGTCATCATCGCCGGTGCCGGAGGTGCCGCCCACCTTCCCGGGATGATCGCCTCGGTCACGTCCCTGCCGGTGATCGGCGTTCCGGTGCCGCTGAAGCACCTCGACGGCATGGACTCACTCCTGTCGATCGTCCAGATGCCCGCCGGTGTGCCGGTGGCGACCGTGTCGATCGGCGGAGCGAAGAACGCGGGCCTGCTGGCCGCCAGGATCATCGGCGCCGGACGGGACGACGAGTCGGCGGCTCTGCGCAGTCGCCTTGACGACTACCGCCTCGAACTGGGGCGTGCCGCTGAAGAGAAGGGCCGAGCGCTCAAGCGCCGGCTCGAAGAGCACAGCTGAAAGGGAAACCAATGTTCGATGTCTACAAGCTGACCGAAGAGCACGAAGAGATCCGCGCCGCGGTGCGCTCGATCGTCGAAGACAAAATCGTCCCCGCCGCAGCCGAAGTCGACGCTGAGGCGCGCTACCCCCAGGAAGCACACGGTGCTCTCGTGGCCACCGACTTCTTCGCCCCGCACGTGGCCGAAGAATACGGCGGTGTGGGTGCAGACGCCCTGGCAACCTGCATCGTGATCGAAGAGGTGGCCCGCGGCTGCATGTCGTCGTCCCTCATCCCCGCCGTCAACAAGCTCGGCTCCATGCCGGTCATCCTCGGCGGCGGCGAAGAGATCAAGCAGAAGTACCTGTCGCAGCTGGCACAGGGCCGCGGATTCTCCTACGGCCTGTCCGAACGCGAAGCAGGCTCCGATACCGCCAGCATGAAGACCCGCGCTAAGCGCGACGGCGACGACTGGGTGCTCAACGGCGTCAAGACCTGGATCACCAATGCAGGTGTTTCTGACTTCTACACCGTTATGGCCGTCACCGACCCCGAAGGCCCCCGCGGCCGCAACATCACCGCATTCGTGGTGGAAAAAGACGAAGAGGGCTTCACCTTCGGCGAAAAGGAGCGCAAGCTCGGCATCAAGGGCAGCCCCACCCGCGAACTGTTCTTCGAAGACTGCCGCATCCCCGGCGACCGCATCATCGGCAATGAAGGCGAAGGCCTCAAGATCGCCCTGCGCACCCTCGACCACACCCGTGTGACGATTGCCGCGCAGGCCGTCGGTGTTGCCCAGGGCGCGCTCGACTACGCGATCGACTACGTCAAGGACCGCAAGCAGTTCGGCAAGTCCGTGTCCGACTTCCAGGCTGTGCAGTTCATGGTCGCGGACATGGGCATGAAGCTTGAAGCCGCCCGCCAGCTGACCTACGCGGCAGCCGCGAAGTCGGAGCGCGATGACGACGACCTCGGCTTCTTCGGCGCAGCCGCCAAGGCCTTCGCTTCCGATGTCGCCATGGAGATCACCACCGATGCGGTGCAGCTGCTCGGCGGTGCCGGCTACGTTGTCGACCACCCGGTCGAGCGCATGATGCGCGATGCAAAGATCACCCAGATCTACGAAGGCACCAACCAGATCCAGCGTCTGGTCATGGGACGTAAGCTGCTCGGCTGAAAGACGACACCCGCATGAGCCAGCGCAGGCAGCTGCAGTACGCAGACCCCATCCGCAACCCCAAGCGAAGCCCACAGTATGTCCGGGATCGCCGCGGGTGGTGGCTGCTGCTGTGCTCTGCGCTCATGCCGGGTTCCGTGCAGAGTGTGCTCGGCGCCCCGCGGAAGTTCACCCGGGCGGCGCTGGGCATCACACTCGGCACCTGGGTGCTGGTGCTGGCGGCCGTCATCATTGCGCTTATCAAACGCAGCTTCCTGTTGACCGTCGGCACCGATCCCTTTCTGTTGATCGTCGTTCTGCTCGTGGTGCTTGCCGCCGGCATCAACTGGGTTGTGTGTCTGCTGGACACCATGCGGCGCGTGAAGGTCGTCAGCCTCAGCAAGAAGACCCGGCCGAAGTTCTTGGCTGTAGGTCTGGCTGCCGCCCTCATCGTGGGCCTGGGCACCGCGTGGGGCGGCGTGACGGTCAACGCGCAGCGTTCGCTCATGTCTCAGCTGTTCGCTTCCGGCAAGCTCAAGAAGCCGGTCGAGGGCCGGTACAACGTGGCTCTGCTCGGCTCTGACGCGGGCAAGGGGCGCGAGGGCATCCGCCCCGACAGCCTCACGGTTGTGTCGATGGACGCCAAAACCGGAAAATCGGTTGTCATCGGCATTCCCCGCAACACCCAGAACGTGCCGTTCCCCAAGTCTTCGCCCATGCACAAGCACTTCCCGCAGGGCTACAACTGCGGCAATGACTGCCTCATCAACGCCGTCTATCAGGAAGCGGAAAAACACGCCGACGAATACGAGGGCGATGTTCCCGCTGGAGTGCAGGGCACGGTTGAAGCCCTCGAAGGCGTGACTGGCCTCGACATCCAGTTCTACGCGATGATCGACCTCAAGGGCTTCGAACAGCTCATTGACGCCATGGGCGGCATTCGGCTGAATTCGGAAGTGCGCGTGCCCATCTCGAGGCCCATCAACCCGGCCACCGGCAAGCACTATCCGCCGAAGGAATGGATTGAACCGGGGCAGAACATCAAAATGGATGGTCGCACAGCCCTGTGGTACGGCCGTTCCCGCGAATTCTCCTCTGACTACGAGCGCATGGTCCGCCAGCGCTGCGTGCAGGAAGCCATGCTGCGGCAGATGGATCCGGCGACTCTCATGACGCGCTTTACGAAACTCGCCGCGGCCGCACCGGACGTCATTTCAACCGACGTTCCGCAGCGGCAGGCCGACGACTTCATCAACCTGGGCATGAAGGCGAAATCGCAGAAGATGCTCTCGGTTGAGCTCACCCCGCCGCAGGTCACACCTTCCCACCCGGACTTCACAGTGACCAAGAAGCTGGTCCAAGAGGGAATCGAGAAGTCCAAACAAGAGGACAAGCAGGCATCAGCGGGGCTGTTCGCGCCGGCCCCGGCACACGCGGCCGAAAAGAAGCCCAAGGCGAGCTCCATCTGCTCGGTTCCCAAGTGATTTCGGTGAATGTAACCTTCTCTTCACCTTGATGTCGCCTTCTGCGGCCATAGCGTTCACAGTGGACTCCTACGGTAGCCGGACGCTAAGGTTGCAAGGAGACGATGTTGAAGCTACAAGGCTCGCCGGCTAACTACGCCTGGGGTTCGACCACCGCCATTCCCGCCCTTCTCGAACAGGCTCCCACTGGCGAACCCATTGCCGAAATGTGGTTCGGAGCGCACGAAGCCAGGCCCTCAAAGGTCGTCTGGTCCGCCCCCGCATCGGAACAGGCCTACGGAATTGCAGTTCTTCCGCGCACCCTGTCTGACGTTGTTGCCGAAAGCCCCGCCGCTGTTCTTGGCGAAGAAACGGTTGAAACCTTCGGCCCGCGTCTGCCCTTCCTCGTGAAACTTCTCGCAGCGGACAAGGCGCTGTCGATTCAGGTGCACCCGGACCTCGAACAGGCCCGTGAAGGCTTTGCCCGCGAAAACGCCGCCGGCATTCCCATCGATGCACCGCACCGCAACTACCGCGACGCGTGGCACAAGCCCGAACTCATCTACGCCCTGTCGCCGTTTGATGCACTCACGGGTTTCCGCGAGCCTCACGCGATTGCGGCCACCGTTGACCGTCTGCTGGCTGCCGAGGTGCCGGGCACCCACGCGGCACTGCTCACGTGGCGTGAGGTCCTGGCGGGGGACAACCCGCTGCAGGACTCCATGAACCTCCTGCTGGATACTCCCAACTTCGGTGCGGTTGCCGACCGTCTGGCCGCCGCCGATATCCCTGAGGCTGCACCAGACTGCGATTCGCGCATCGGATGCGATATCGATCCGATCCACATCCTGCGGATGACCAACGGTGACTTCCCGAACGACGCGGGCGCTCTCGTTGCGCTCATGCTCAACATGGTCCGCATGCTCCCGGGCCAGGCTCTTGCCATGAAGGCCGGCATTCCGCACGCCTACCTGCGCGGTCTGGGCGTTGAAATCATGGCCTCGTCTGACAACGTCGTTCGCGGTGGCCTGACCAGCAAGCACATCGATATTCCCGAACTGCAGCGCCTGGTGCGCTTCGAAGTGCAGAAGCCCCACATCCAGCACCCCGATGACAGCGGCCTGCTCGACACCGGATGCCGCGACTTCGGAATGCAGGTCATCAGCTGTGCTGACGACCTCCAGCTCGGCGAGGACGCTCCCACGATCGCCCTGTGCACCTCGGGTGAGTTCCAGGTGAGCACCGACCACGGCACCCAGCAGCTGAACCCGGGTGACGCCTACTTCATCGGCGCTGACGAAGCCCCTCCCACGTTCAACGGCCAGGGAGCCCTGTTCGCCGCCGGCCTGGGACGCTGACACACCGGCTGGCTGCTTCAGCCAGCAGGCGCAGACACTGAGAGGGACGGTCAGATGACCGTCCCTCTCACTTGTCCTGCATACACCCACCAGCAACAAAACACCCGTCAGCAGCAAGGCTGACGGGTGTTTTTGTGGTTGATGGGTATCCCGGCAGGATCAGACGTCGGCAACCTGCATTTCGGGAACATCTCCGTCTACGATCAGCTTCGCCTGCGTCTTGTCGACGATTTCCTCGACAGTGACACCGGGGGCGCGTTCAACGAGCGTGAAGCCCTCCGGGGTGACGTCGATGACGGCGAGGTCGGTGATGATGCGCTGCACAACGCCCTTGCCGGTCAGCGGAAGTTCGCACTTCTCAAGAAGCTTGGGCGAACCGTCGCGAGCCACGTGGTCCATGATGACGAAAACGGATTTCGCGCCGTGCACCAAGTCCATGGCTCCGCCCATGCCCTTGACCATTTTTCCGGGGATCATCCAGTTGGCGATGTCGCCCTTCTCATCGACCTGCATAGCACCGAGAATGGCCGCATCGATCTTGCCGCCGCGAATCATGCCGAAGCTCTGCGCAGAGTCGAAATACGCTGCACCCGGGCGCATGGTGACGGTTTCCTTGCCGGCGTTGATGAGGTCCGGATCGACCGTTTCGCGGGTGGGGTAGGGGCCCACGCCCAGGAGGCCGTTTTCGGACTGGAGCACCAGCTGGACGTCGTCGGAAACATAGTTCGGGACGAGGGTGGGCATGCCGATGCCGAGGTTGACGTAGCTGCCGTCTTCGAGTTCCTGCGCGGCGCGGGCAGCCATCTGGTTGCGTGAAAGTGCCATGTCAGTCCTCCTGCACCGTGAGCTTTTCGATGGGCTTGTCAGCAGCTTCTTCTGGGCTGAGCTTCACAACCCGGTGCACGTACACACCGGGCACGTGAACATCCGCCGGGTCGATTTCGCCCGGTTCGACGAGCTCTTCGACTTCTGCGATCGTGATGCGTCCGGCCTGCGCAGCCGGCGGGTTGAAGTTCTGTGCTGACTTGTTGAACACGAGATTGCCGTGGCGGTCGCCCTTGGCCGCACGGACGAGCGCGAAATCGCACGGCAGAGACTCTTCAAGAACATAGGTCTGCTCTTCGCCGAAGGTGTCGAACTGCCGTTCTTCCTTGGCGGGGGAAGACTCGACCACGTTGCCATCGGCGTCATAGCGCCACGGCATGCCGCCTTCGGCCACCTGGGTGCCGGCACCCGTAATGGTGTAGAACGCGGGAATCCCAGCACCGGCAGCGCGCAGCTTTTCTGCCAGAGTGCCCTGCGGGGTGAGCTCCACGGTGAGCTCTCCGGACAGGTACTGGCGGGCGAACTCTTTGTTTTCGCCGACGTACGAGGCGATCATGCGGCTGATCTGCTTGCTTTCGAGCAGAAGGCCAAGGCCTCGGCCATCAGTTCCCGCGTTGTTGGAAACGCAGGTGAGATTCTTTGCACCCTGATCACGCAGAGCGCGGATGAGGTATTCGGGAATTCCGACGACCCCAAAGCCGCCTACGGCAATGCGGGCGCCGTCAAAAATGTCTGCAACCGCTTCAGCGGGCGATGAAACTTCTTTGTCCATGGTGCGAACTTATCACGCGACCCCATTGGCTTTGCAGGGTTTTCAGCCCAAGGTGAGAATCCCGCCCAGAAGAGCCCGCAGAGCGTTGGTGAGCTCCACCTCGTCAGTGGGGAAGGCGGGCAGAACAGCGTCCGATCCCGGCTCTTCGGGAATCGGGACACTCAGCGTCCTGCCCTTCACGTCCAGCCGCAGCTGCTGCGTGTAGGCGAGAGGAAGCACGTCCGGCAGGGTGCGGACCTCGGTGATGAAGTCGAGGAAGTCCTCAGGGACGTCGGTGGTCAGTGCCAGCGGTTCGGTCGCGTAGACGAAGACCTCATCGGCATCGAAAGCCGCGCTCGCCTGCTCCATGCCGGCGGGAACAAGAGCCATGTGAGCGCCATCGGGGGCTGGCGAATCGGCCTCGAGGACCGAAACCGGCAGACCGAGGCCCGCCGCGGCGAGCATGCCGGCGGCTGCCCGCCAGTGCAGGTGGCCGTCGGTGATGACGGCTAGTCCCGAGGCCCCATAGTCCTCCCACAGAGCGGTGGACTTGTAGATCCAGTTGGCGAACACAGCGCCCGTGAGCTCAAGGTCTCCGGAAGGCCCGGACCAGCGCACGGCCGGTTCGGAACGGGCAGCAAGCTGGGCGATGAACGATGCGAACACGGTTCTCCTCGGTTGGTCTGGAAGGCGGGTCAGGGCACGATGATCCGCACGTCGGCGCCGCTGCCGTCGGTGCGCACATGAGTGTCGGCGCGCAGGCCCTCAATCCACAGCGCCGAACTGAAGCGTTCGACAAGAGCGCCCAAGCCGATGGTTGCGCGAGGGTCTTCCGCCCCGGCGTTCGTTGCCGGTTCGATGAGCACGCGAGCGCCGGAGCCCATGGGCACAAAGCGCCAGCCGTCTTCGCCGGGCACGCGGGCGGGACCTGAGCGCACTGTCGCTATTGCGCGGCTGACGTGGGCGAGGATGTCGTCGTGACGGGTGCCGGAGATCGGCCGGAGGCCCTCCGGGTGGGCACCGAGCGCACTCTGGCACGCTTCTGCCCAGCCCAGGCGGAACCACGGGGCCAGCCCGCCTGTTTCGTCCAAGGTTTCCGCGGGATGTTCGGCTGGCGCGTCCGGTACGACAGGGCTGCTGCTGTGGGCGCGGATGATCGCAAGCGTCGAGTCTTCTGCAGTGAGCGCCGCAGTCGCGGCTGCGTGGTCAGCTGTTCTCTGGTCGACAACCCCGTACGAGGCGAGGCTTCCCGCTCGCTGTCCCCGCCGGAAGGGGTGGGGGAGGTCCTGGAAGATGACGACTCCGATATCGGCCGAGAAATAGGAGCGCAGCCATGCGCCGGCCCCAGCTGCCCACCGGTGCGGGTGGTGCACCGGGGCGATAACTGTCTGGCCCGATGCGCGGTGCCCACCGTTGAATTCGACGGTGCCGTTGGAGGTGAAGGTCAGGCGCACGGGGGTGCCGTTGAACGTCCGCGAGGCTATGAGCGCGCGGGTGGCTTCGGCAACGCTTGTTTCGAGGTCAGGGCTGTCGGCCGGCAGCAGGCGTCCTTGGCAGGCTGACACGAAGTCTGCGCGCACGGCGATGATGTCGTCATCCCGGATTTCCACTCGGGCCCTGTCGATGTCGGCGGCGATCAGAGCTGCCGTGCGGTCAGTGTCGAGGGGGTTCTGCGGGAAGCCCGCGGCGATTCCAAACGCCGTGGCCAGCGATGTTCGCGCCATCATCCCCACACCGTGGTCGGCCCGTCGTCCGGGCGTGCCGAGGCGGCCTCTGCGAGGAGTTCAGCAAGCCGCTCATCGGCTCTTTCGCCGCCGAGCCCGGTGCGGGTTTCCGCATCCAGTCGGTCGGCGCCGACCGTAAGAACTTGGGCGCGGGTGCCGGTGAGAGCATCCCTCATGCCCGGCAGGCGGAGTGCTGGTTCGGCCGTGAACTCGGGACGTTCGTCGACGGCGAAGATGACGACGTCGGCTTCGCGGATTGCTTTGAGTACGCCAGGCGCGGCTTTGGCACTGTCGAATACAGGGCGGGCAATGCGCGTGGCGTCCGTGCGGCCCTCTGCGATGTAGCGACGTGCCGGCCACGCTTCCTCAGACTGAGCTCCCGGGACGACCACCATCGTTTCGACAGCGGTGTCGGTCAGCGGCAGCAGAGTGAAATCCGGTGCGTAGCGCTTGCTCATGGCCTGTGTGACCGCGGCCAGCCCGTAGCCCAGCCCCATAAGCCGGCTGCGCAGGACCGCCGCGGCCAGCTGGAGGTCGTTCATGCGGAACCACTCGGCGTCTACCCGAAAAGCGGCCAGTTCGGCTGCTGCGCCACCGGGAACCGGCGATGCCGGCGGGATGAGGCAGGCATCGATGTCGGGGCAGAAGCGCAGCCCGTGGACGGTGACGTCGGTGAGCGTGGAGGCAATCACCGTCAAGTCCGTATCGGCATGCTGCAGCCCCGCCTGGCGGACGTCGGCGAGCACGTGGGTGAGTCCGTCGGTGACGGGCAGAACGGTGATCTTCATGGGCTCATCATGTCATCCGATGTTCGTGTGCGCCGAATCGGTGCACAGTGTTCTTTCTGTCAAGAGACGCCGGCCCGATCTGTTCAGCACGAGGCTGTCCGGCGGGAGGGGAAAGGGTGCAGTGGATGGGAAAAATCATGAGAAATCGGCCCGATTCCCACAGGTTGTGGTGTGCGGGTTAGTCGGTGGCCACATGTTGTGTTCATGTGGCCAGTGGGGTGGGAACGCGTGTTCTATTGTCGGGTTCTGGGAGGGCTGAATAGCATGACCCCACTTGACTAAAGGGGAATGACACACGTGTAATTTAACTACGACGCGTCCCGCAAGGACCGTCGTAGAAAGGGGAAGCACGTGTCAGAAGCGCGCAAATACAAGAGTTCTCCGCAACGTCCGGCACCCAGTGTCACCGAGCGTGCAGCTCAGGACTGGTTCGTCGACCCTGCGCACTCCTCCCCGTCTTTCGTCCCGGATCCGCTCTCTGTCGATCCTACCGAGCTCAAGCCGATTTCCGGCGGACCCGATGCCGGCATTTCCAGCATCAATCCGCTGGCTCTCCTCCTGGGAGAAGGCGACGGCGGTCTCGATTGGCAGGACCAGGCGCTGTGCGCCCAGACGGACCCCGAGGCTTTCTTCCCCGAAAAGGGCGGCTCCACCCGCGAAGCTAAGAGGGTGTGTGCTTCCTGCGAGGTTCGCGCCGAATGTCTCGAATACGCGCTGTCCAACGACGAGCGTTTCGGAATTTGGGGCGGACTGTCAGAACGCGAACGACGTCGTGTGAAGAAGCAGGTCGTGTGAACTCCACGGACTGAAAAAGGGGCGAGGCGCCAGCCGTCGCCCCTTTTCCGTTTCCGGGCCGCTGCCTCGGGTGGGCATCAGCCGAACATGAGGTCCAGCAGCTCCGTCAGCTCCGCATCGAGGATCTGGCCCCTCTCCTGGGCAGTGCGCGCCAAAGCGCGCAGCGGCAGGTAGTTGACCTCGATGATACCGGGGCTCGTATCCGTGCGCTCATAGGCGAGAGCCGCAAGGCCCATCGACGTGGTCAGCCCCTGCTGGCCAGCCGGCGGCACCCAGCGCAGCCGCAGTTCGTAGTCTTCTGGATTGGCACCTCGGGCAGTGAGCAGCTCAGCCAGCAGCTCCGACCCGGCCCTGTCCAGCTGATCCCAGCGGGTCAGTGATGCCGGAGCGTGCGGCGGCAGAGCCGAACCGCGAAAATCACGATGCCTGGACACGGGGCCTCCCTTCCGGGCCAGCATATCCGCTCAAACGCGCAGCGGCCTGTACTACACTGCCTGTGTGTTTCGCACCTGTTCCAAAATCGGCTGCTCTGAACCGGCCAATCGCACGCTCACCTATGTGCATTCCGAAGCGTGCATTGTCATCGGCCCTCTTTCCCAACAGCCCGAACCGGGAGCACACGACCTGTGCGAAACCCACTCCGATCGGATCACCCCGCCACAGGAATGGCAGATCATCCGCTTGGAAACCGACGGCCCGCCCATCGAGCGAACCCGCGATGATCTGCTGGCGATTGCAGATGCCGTCCGCGAAGCCGAACCCGAAGCGCCCGAAGGCCGCAAACACGGACACCTGACCATCATCGAGGACACATGACTCGCTATGCGCGTGAACGCCGAACCGTCGGCGCCTATGACGTACGCGGGCTCGTCGGCGAAGAGCTCACCGACGACTTCATCTTCGCCTTCGGCTGGGCTGTTGCCCATGCGGCACAGGCCGAGTGGGGCAGCGAAGAGATCCTCATCGCCCACGACATGCGGGAAACCTCGCCGCGTTTTTCGCGCCTGCTGGCGGCAGGCGGTCGGCAGGCGGGACTGCAGCCGAAGAACATCGGCATGGCCTCGACCGATCAGCTGTACTTCGCTTCCGGCGAATACGGTCTGCCCGGTCTCATGGTGACCGCCAGCCACAACCCGCCCGAATACAACGGAATCAAAGTGTGCGGACCCGGAGCATCCGGTGTGTCCCGGAAAGACCTTCTGGGCACAGCACTCGAACTGCTGGACTCCGCCCCCGAATGTTCCTACGGCCTCAGCTCCGCCGAATCTGCGGCAGCCGCTGATACGCAGCTTGGCGTCGATGAAGCGCTGGCGCAGCGCACGGCCCGCGGCTTCGCCGAGCGCATCCGCAGTCTCACCGGCCTGGACCGGGTCCAGGACCTCACGATTGTCGTCGACGCCGGAAGCGGCATGGCCGGGCTGACGGTTCCGCAGGTGTTCGGAAGTGCGGCGGGGCTGGAGGCGCTGAACATCACGGTGCGCGGCATGTACATGGAGCCCGACGGCACTTTCCCGTACCACCCGGCCAACCCGCTGGATCCCGCCAACCTCGTCGACCTGCAGGAAGCTGTCATCGCAGCGCGTGCCGAAACAGCCGAACCTGTCATAGGCCTGGCCTTCGACGGCGATGCCGACCGCTGCTTCTTTGTGGATGAAAACGGCGACACCGTGTCAGCATCCGCGATCGGTGCGATGACCGCCGTCAACGAAATCCGCCGCGTCCGCGCGGAAGAACAGCCCGTTGTGCTGCACAACCTGCTCACATCGCGTTCTTCAGTGCAGTGGGTGGAAAAGGCCGGTGGAACGCCCGTGCGCACCGCGGTGGGGCATTCCGGCATCAAACAGGCCATGCGCGCCAACAACGCTGTCTTTGCCTTCGAACACTCCGCCCACTACTACTTCCGCGATTTCTTCGGGGCAGACTCCGGTCTGCTCGCAGCAGGACACGTGCTCGCCGCCGTGCACGCTTCGGGCAAACAGCTGAGCGAACTGGCAGCCGACTACGCGCCCGGGCCCATGAGCGGCGAAATCAATTCACGCGTCGAAGATCAGCAGGCGGTGCTGGAGGCCGTGGCTGAGGCCGGCCAGCGCGGTGACTTCGGACCCGTGACAATTGATCGCCTGGACGGAATCACGCTCGACGGTGATGGCTTTTGGATCAATGTGCGCACATCCAATACGGAACCGCTTGTCAGGCTCAACGTGGAAGCCGGCAGCCAAGAGCGGGTTGACGAACTTGTCGAAGCGGCACTGGCCATCATCCGCGCATAGGCCCGCTCGGTAAGCCCACTCAGCCTGCGCAGAAGGCCGCCTGCCGCGCTTACTGCAGGCGCATGCCGTGGGGCAGCCTGTCCATGCGGCTGGCAAAGACGTCTTTGGCCTTCTGCGCGTTCTGCGCTCGCCGGTAGCCGTCCCAGCGCTGGAACTCCACGATCGTGGCAATGAACTCTTCGGGCAGTGTGCCCATTGGGGGAGCCGGTGCTGCGTAGTTGTTGAGCTCATCGGCGATTTCCACCGCGCGCGCCCACCGGGATTCCTTCGTGTGCATGTGAGCCGTTGCGAGGAACTGTGCCGCGCGGTGCTGCAGGGGTGCGGGGATCGGGGAAATGTCAGCGCTGCGCGCCCAGGCCGCCAATTCGGGCTTGACGGGATTGGTGCGCGTCACCGGCAGCTTTGCCCGTTCGCTGATGGCGATGGTGCCCGCCAGGTGATCGCCCAGCCGCTTCGTGTCAGCGGAGAACAAACCCACGAGAGCCGCGACACCGCCTCCGGAGCCCAGAATCTCAAAAGGCCACAGGAGGGCGCGGATGAGGCTGTGGCGAAAAGCCAGGGCACCCCCGTCGTCGCGGACGATCCGCAGTCCCACAATGAGCTTGCCGACAGAACGGCCGCGCGTCAGAAATTCGACGATGCAGGGCACGCCTACAAGAATGAAGATCGACGCGAGCGTGGCGATTGTGATTGCAAGCAATTCGCCGCTGTAGGTGTCGACATTGCTCAGAAGGTATGCCAGCCCGATGAAGTAGGCGATGGACACGACCGTGTAGATCGCGAAGTCAATAGCGCATGATGCCGCCCGCGCCATGAGGGATGCGGGGCGGATGCTGAGGCTGATGGCCTCACCGGTGACGAGTTTGCTCACCCGTACATCCTCGCATATTCGCCGCCGGGTCAAGATGCCTTAATCTGGTCTTTATGGATCCCATTCTGCTGGCCGCTTTGAATTCGCCGGATTGGAAAGAGCTGCAGCGCCTTTCGAAGAAGTCGCGCCTGTCCGGGGCCGAAGTGGCAGAGTTCAACCGCCTGTACCGCAGGGCGAACAAAGACCTGTCGCATCTGCAGACGGTCGCCCCGGAATCAGACGCCGCGGTCTACTTGAGCCGGGTTGTTCTGCAGGCGAGGGTCCACTTCGGCTCTGTTCCCGGTTCTGCGAAGTCGACGGCCATGCGCTTCTTCGGGCAGTCGCTGCCGGCGGCACTGTATTCGCTGCGCTGGTATTTTGTCGGCGTCTTTGTGCTGTTCACGGGTGTTGCCGTGGGCACCCACATCTGGGCGGCCACGACCCCCGGTCTGCTTGACTACATGCTGCCGCCGGAAGCACAGCGGGAGATCGCCGAACGCGGCTTTGTCGCCTACTACCGCGAAAACCCCAGTTCGGTCTTCGCCCTGGGCGTGTGGGTCAACAACGCTTGGATTGCCGTGCAGTGGGTGGTGCTCGGCATCACCGGGATCTACGTCATCAACGGCATCATCATGAACGCGGCGAACACGGGGATCATGGCCGCTGTTATGTATGAGGCCGGCTACGCGGAGGACTTCTGGAAGTTCATCCTGCCCCACGGTGTCCCGGAGATCACGTGCATCCTCATTGCCGCTGCCGCAGGTCTGAAGATCTTCACGTCCTGGATCATTCCGCGCAATATGACGCGACGTCAGGCTGTGGCCAAAGAGGGCCGTTCGCTCATCACGGTTGCCATGGGACTCGTGATCTTCCTGTTCCTGTCCGGCCTCATCGAAGGCTTCATCACGCCGTCCTACATGCCTTTCGGAATCAAGATGATCTTCGGTGCTGCACTCACCATCGGCATCGTCGCCTACACGATTGCACTGGGCCGTCCCGCCTACCTTGCGGGTCTCGACGGGGACCTCGACGAGGAGCGCGCCGGCTACCGCACCGTCACCGTCCAGTAAACCCGACCACAGAGAAAGCCGTGGTCAGCAGACCACGGGGCAGGCACCTCGTACGTCAATTCACGAGGTGCCGCTCGTCAGAGCTTCCCCTGCGCCTTGAGCCGGATGTAGAGGTCCGCAAGCGCCGGCGGGAGCTTCTCTTCGGGTTCGGTGAGTGAATAGACGCCGCTTGCCGACATTGCGCGGCTCAGCGCACGCTGATTGAGCATTTCGCGCTGTGCCGCACCGGCCCGGTACACCTGAGCGGGTGAATAGACCTCGTCGGCCATATCCTGCAGCTGTGGATCAGAAACCGAGGCGAACGCGATCTGGTGGCCGCGCTTGAGCAACGGCAGCGACGGCAGAACATCCTCCTGGATGGTGATGGCATCCAGGGGAGTGAGGAACACGACGAGCGCCTGTGTTGAGCAGCGCTTGAGGACTTCCGAGGCCATGACCTGCCAGTCGGATTCGTACAGGCTGGGGAAGATGTCCGCGATCTCCTCATCAAAGCGGGGGATCGCCTTTTCCCGGGCCAGGGGGCCGAACGCGGTGCGGATCCTGGCGTCGGCCACGATCACATCAACACGGTCGCCAGCCGAACCGGCTAAAGCCGTCAGCAGCATCGCCGCTTCGACGAACGTGTCGAACTGCGTGCCCTCAGCCGAGCGCTTCGCCGCCAGCCGGCCGGAGTCGATGACGATCACCACGCGACGGTCGCGTTCGGGCCGCCACGTCTTGACCATGACCTCCTGGGCGCGCGCCGTGGCGCGCCAGTCAATTGAGCGCACATCGTCACCCGGCACGTATTCGCGCAGCGA
This sequence comes from Brevibacterium sp. HMSC08F02, assembly GCF_001807555.1. Taxonomy (NCBI): domain Bacteria; kingdom Bacillati; phylum Actinomycetota; class Actinomycetes; order Micrococcales; family Brevibacteriaceae; genus Brevibacterium; species Brevibacterium sp. HMSC08F02. The sequence goes on from NZ_KV789346.1 coordinate 71,914, forward strand.
ATCGAACTCGGTTCCCATACCGCGCACCATGAGTGCCGTGCGGCCCTCCAGTTCCCGCAGGCGGTGCAGACGCGAAGGCAGGTGGCGCCTCGACAGGAACGGGGGAGTGATCGCAACCTGGGCCGGAACATCAAATGACACCTGACGGCCGGCAATCCCCAAGACCGAAAAGCTGCGCAGTGTGACCTTGTCCGCTGACAGCCAGCCGCGGCGCGTGGGAGTGAGCGTCTGCCGGCGCACGTGCGATTCGCCCGCGGCAAGACGACAGCGGTCCCGGTTGTTCTCAGCACCGGCACTGGGCGACCACGCATCGCGCAGGTGCAGCCTGTACGTGCGCTTGGTGGGATTGTGCAGGGTGAGGTCGGCCCACGTTTCCTGGCCCAGACGAACCTTGCCGCCGGGAGTGCGCGCCGCCTCAATCCTGCGCGGGGACGGCGTGATGAGCAGGTCGACGACAACGCCGACCAGCAGCACCGTGATCCCGATGAGCGCGGCCGCGGTCGTCTGCAGGGCAACAACGCCTACGCCGATGATCCCGGCGAAGACCATGGTGCGCCACGTGAGAACCATCAGCGCGGAACCGCAACCGTCGACACGATCGATTCGAGAACATCGTCGACGTCGAGACCGTCCATGTGTGCTTCAGGGTTGAGGCGCACACGGTGGCGGAAGGAAATCGGCACGAGGAACTTGATGTCGTCCGGGGTGATGAACGCCCGCCCGTACAGCCACGCGTGAGCCCGCGCGGCAGACAGAAGGCGAGTGGCGCCTCGGGGAGACACACCCAGTTCCAGTGACGGGGCCTGGCGCGTGGCCTGCACGAGGTCGACGATGTACCCGAGCACTTCCGGGGCGCAGTAGACTGCTGCCACGCGCTCGCGGGCAGCGAGGATCCCCTCGGCGTCGATCTGCGGGGTCACCCCGGCATCGGCCAGTTTGTCTGCGGCAAAACCGCCGGCGTGGCGCTGCAAGATGTCAAGCTCAGCATCGCGCTGCGGCAGGTTCATCTGGACCTTGAATAGGAAGCGGTCCAGCTGGGCTTCCGGCAACGGGTAGGTGCCGTCGTACTCGATGGGGTTCTGGGTTGCGGCAACGAGGAACGGCTGGGGCAGGGAGTACGTGTTGCCGTCGACCGAGACCTGCTTTTCTTCCATCGCCTCGAGTAGGGCCGACTGGGTTTTCGGCGGGGTGCGGTTGATTTCGTCGGCGATGAGGATGTTGGTGAACACCGGGCCGGGACGGAACTCGAAGTCGCCGGTCTTGGCGTCGTAGATGGTCGAACCGGTCACATCGCTGGGCATGAGGTCCGGGGTGAACTGGATGCGCGCGTGATCGAGCTCAACAGCGTGCGACAGAGCACGCACCAGCAGCGTTTTGGCGACACCGGGAACACCTTCCAGCAGCACGTGGCCACCCGTGAGAAGCGCAATGAGCAGAGCGTGCGTGGCGTGGCCCTGACCGACGACCGCGTTGGCAGTGGCGGTGCTGACGGCGCCGAAGTGAGCCCGGAGTTCGTGGTCGACGTCCGTCAGCTGGTGGTCCTGGGCCAGGCGGTCAACAAGCGACGACGCGGGCTGCGCGCCGGGCTGCTGAGCGCTCGCCTGGGGGTTCGGCTGGGCGGGAGCCGCTGCCGAGGTGGAGCCTGCGGCGGCAGGCACCGAACCGGACGGCTGTGCGCCGGGCTGGTGCGCGCCGGGCTCGTTCTCCGGCATGTCCGGGATGGGAGCGCTGGGGTCGTGCTGGTTTGTCATAGTCGCCTTTCGAGTTCGCTGATGGCCTGAGCCAGGCTGACAAGTTCTGCGTCTGATGTCGGTTCTGCGTGCAGCAGAAGGTGCTCGATGCGCTGTGGGCTCTCGCCCAGTTTGGCCGCGACCGCGCGGCAGACGTCTTCTGCCGGAGCTGACGTGGGCACGCTGAGCTTGCGGGCCAGCGAGATGATCGCGGCCTGCTGAATGGGGCGCAGGGTTTCTGGTCGGGCCCCGGCTCGCTGCAGAAGACCCGCGTGTCCGGTCACGGTTTCCTTTGCCGGAACAGTCACCGGCAGGTGCTCGGCGGCCAATGGGCCGAAGCGGCGTCCGCGCCACAGCAGAGCCACCAGAGTGAGCACGCCGATCCACAGGACTGCGAAGTACACCCACTGGGGAACGAAATCCTGGGTCTCCTGGATATCGGAGTCGATGAAGTCATCGGGATTCGGCCAGAACAGGACGACGGAATCTGCGTCCGCGACGAGACCCATAGCCAGTGAGGCATTGCCGTGCAGGGCGATCTCGTCGTTGCCGATCCAACTGCTGTTGCCCATCACCGTCATAGTGCCCTTGCCGACCGGAGCTTGGACGAGGCCGGAGGCCTGCTTGCCCATGTCGGGGCGGTAATAGCACTTCACCGAGTCTTTGTGGGTCGAGTAGTAGTGATTGAAGGGCGCGCTGACCGGGCCTGCCTTCCGGGCGGTGGGGTAGTCACAGGCGGGTTCGCGGGATGCTTCAAAATCGTCGGGGGCGGCGAATTCCTCTGTGGGATGGATTGTGTTTCCCCAGCCGCCCATGTCGTACGGGGCTGAAAGGATCACGTGGCCGCCTTTTTGAGCTGCGGCGGTCATCTTCTGCCTGCTGTCGACGGAAATGTCGTCCGGGTTGATGACAACGACCGTTGTGCCAGGTTTGGCAGCGGCTTCTACGGCTGTGTCGAAGTTGTCGGTCTTCTTAAGCCGGGCGCCGTGATCTTCAAGAAGTTTGGCGTAGGCGTGAGTTCCGTCTGCGGCAAAGCTGTCGTAGTGCCCGGAGCGTGTTTCGTCACGCTCCGCGGAGGTCAGCGTGATCGCCGCACTGGCCATGAGGAGAACAGCCACCAAAACGAGCCACAGACCGGCTGATCGACCAAGGGACTTCAGGCTGCGTCCGGCACCCGCTGAGCGTGTGCCGCGGACCGCGACGTCGAGTGCGGCGCTCATGCCCTCACCTGCTCAGAACCGCGGGAGTCTGCAGCCTCAGCCGAGTCAGCTGTTTCCTGACCGGGCGCGCGCAGCGCTTGAGTTGCGGAGTCGAGCTGTTCGGCGAAGCGGTAGTCGGCTTCGTCGGCTGGATGGCTGCCGAAGACGATCCGGTCGAACAGAGAGGCGGCCTTGTTCAACTTGTCGCTCATAGCCGGCAGTGCCGCGGAAGCCGCGGCTGCAAGCTCCGCTGCAGTCGAGGCGGCCTCGACGTCGATGATCCGCTTCTTGTTCAGCTCTGCGAAGACTGCGCGAATCTGGTTGGCAGTGGCATCTGCCCAATCGCCGCTCTCTGCAGCTTCGTGTGCGAGCTTGCGGAACACACGGGGTTCGACACCGGTGAACTCGGAGTCCATTTCGAACAGCTGCTTCGAGAAGTCGTCGTCGGTGCCGCGGCGAACCCGCCAGATCACAAAGCCCACAACGGCTGCTGTGAACAGGATGACGCCGATGATGAACCACGGGGACTGGGCGTTGTCGACCCCTTCCGCGAGCTTCTGGAAGAACAGGTCGAGCATGCGCTTGATCTTGCCGAAGAACGAAATGTCGACTTCGCTGTAGCGAGGATCAGACAGTTCGCGTTCGGCCCATTCACGACCCTGTTCTGGGGTGGGCTGCTGCAGTCCGCTCATACTTCCTCCGCTTCTGCCAGGAGGACGAGGTCATAGCCTTCTGAGCGCATCCGCAGGTTGAAGTAGACAGTTGCCAGAAGGGCCGCCCGGTAAGCGTAGAGCAGAACGCCGATGGCCAGAAACAGCCCCGTGAAGATGGTGCCGAGAACAGCGGCGACAGCAGGCCCCTCGAGCTCGCCGCCGCCGAGCATCAGAATCGAGAGCACGCCGATGACGCCTCCCAAGTAGATGAAAGCGGGTGTGGCGATGATGCCGATGACCTGATTGGCCAGCCAGAACCCGAACACGGTCTGCCCTGCCACCTGCAGGAAGCCGCGGCCGGTCATCTTCCAGGACCGGGCGATGGCGGAGAAGATCCCCGCTCGCTCCTGGGCGATGATGCATCCAGTCAGACTCAGGCGAATGCCGAAGAAAATCGTCGCCGCCCACCAGACGAGGACGAGCGCTGTGCCGAGAGTCAGGCCGATGACAGTCCCGCCGACGGCGCCGGCGAGAATCGCTGCGGCAAGGAACACTGCGAGGACAACAAGGTGGGCCGTGCCCATAAGCAGTGCCGCACTGAACAGCTTTCGGCGGCATCCCCGGAGGCTCTGCCAGCCCTGGCGCAGCGTCATTGTGCGGCCGAAGAACGCTTCGCGGGCGCCGACGCTCGTCATTCCGCTGAACACAATGAGGATGGCTAGGGTGAGGTATTCGACGATTCCCGCGCCGATCTGCACCACAAAGCTCAGACCGCTCAGAGCTTCCTCGGATGAATTGAGGAGCTTGGTGAAGAAGCTGTGCCCGAAGTACCACGTGACGGCTCCCGCAAGGGCAAAGAGGCCGGCGGTCAGCCCTGCACCGAGTCCTGCGCTGCCGTAGGTCAAGCCGGGGAAGCGGCGCATCAGGCGGAATCCGCCGTCGAGCACCTCGAAGAAGCCCAAGGGGCGCTTGGGCAGAATCCCCGGGACAGGCGGGGGAGACCATTGGGGCCGGCGGCGAGCCTTGGCGGGAACCCGCTGACCCGTCGACCAGTCGACGGCCAGACCCCAATCAGGGCTGTTCTGTGTGAACACTTCACTCCTGCGAGATGAGTATTTGACCAGCCCATCATTCCACAGCTTCCCGTGATCATGCTGCGCGAAAATCGGCGGGCCGAAGTGAAAACCTTTGGTGGGTAGGGAACAATAAAAACTATGAACGCACGGATTCTTGTGGTAGACGACGACACGGCGCTGGCCGAAATGATCGGCATTGTGCTGAAGTCAGAAGGATTTGACCCCGATTTCTGCGCCACCGGCGATGGCGCCCTCGGAGCATTCCGCGAATCCAAGCCCGACCTCGTGCTTCTTGACCTCATGCTTCCTGGCAAAGACGGCATGGAAGTCTGCCGTGAAATCCGCCGGGAATCCGATGTCCCGATCATCATGCTCACGGCCAAATCCGACACGGTCGACGTTGTTGCCGGTCTCGAAGCCGGGGCCGATGACTATGTCCCCAAGCCGTTCAAGCCCAAGGAGCTCGTCGCCCGGGTGCGCGCCCGACTGCGCATCACCGAACCCACAGCGCCGGAGCACCTGACCGTCGGGGACGTCACCATTGACGTGTCCGGTCACAACGTGACCCGCGGCGGAGAGCCGATTTCGCTTACGCCCCTGGAATTCGACCTGCTGACTGCACTGGCCCGCAAGCCGTGGCAGGTGTTTTCGCGCGAACAGCTGCTGGAAGAAGTGTGGGGCTACCAGCACTCGGCTGATACGCGCCTGGTCAATGTGCACGTGCAGCGTCTGCGCTCGAAGATCGAGCGCGACCCTGAGAATCCTGAAATCGTCGTCACCGTCCGCGGCGTGGGCTATCGGGCCGGTCACGCTGCGTGAGACTCTGGAAGACCGTCCGGCGGCTGGCGCTGCGGGCGTACCTGTTCACGGTTCGGCTGTTCCGCCGTTCGCTGCAGGTGCGCGTCGTTGCGCTGACGCTCATTCTGTCGATGGCGGCGGTCCTTCTGGTCGGTTCATACGTATCGCGGGAAATTGCCCGCGGCCTGTATGAGGCCAAACTGCAGTCGATCACCTCGCAGACTGCCGGCTACGCATCAGAGCTCGAAGCCACCGCAACGTCGGAGGGCATCGCACAGCTGAGCGAAACCGTGAACACACAGCTGCGCGGCATGATGGCCCGGTCGTCGACCCCGCTGCGCAGCATCGCCCTGGAACCGCGGGATCGCGGACGCTCGGTCGCCCCGATCATCGCCCTGCCGTACGGCCAGGAGCCGGTTCGGCCCTCAGAGCTCGACGAGGAATTTCTCAGCCGGGCACAGGAAACCCCGGCTGGCACCCAGACGTACCAGTCGATCACCCTGCCGGGCGCGCAGCACTCTCCCGGAATCGTGGTCGCACAGACAGTCTCGCTGCCCGGCAGCGGCAAATTCGACCTGTTCGTTGTTGCTGACCTGCAGGAAGAGCAGAACACGCTGAGCTTCATCCAGCGTGCGCTCACAGTTGCCGGCATCGTCATGGTCGTCCTCGTCGTGGCTGTGGCCTGGCTTGTGACAGGGCTTGTGGTGACACCCATCCGCTCAACGGCGCGGGCTGCACTTCGCTTGGCCGACGGCGACCTCGATGAACGCGTCACCGTCACCAGCCACGACGAACTCGGCGCATTGGGCCGAAGCTTCAACGACATGGCGGACACTCTGCAGGACCAGATTGTGCGGATGAAAGAGCTCACCGTGCAGCAGCGCCAGTTCGTGTCGGATGTTTCTCACGAACTGCGCACACCGCTGGCCACGATCGGTGCGGCCACCGAAATGCTGTATGCCGAAAAGGACGAGCTCGACGAAACGGGGCAGCGCTCCCTAGAGCTGCTGAAGTCCCAAGTGGAGCGCTTTGAGCTGCTCCTGTCGGACCTGCTTGAGGTTTCGCGGCATGACGCTGGTTTCGTCAAGCTGGAAACCACTGAACAGGACATCACAGAAATCGTGTCCAATGTGGTCGACGGGCTGACCTTCGTGGCTGAGCAGTCCGGCAGTCAGATCGTCATGCACACCCCGTCTACCCCCGTAACCGCGGAAGTCGAGCAGATCCGCATCGGCAGGATCCTGCGCAACCTCATCGTCAACGCGATCGAACACGGCGACAAGAAGAACATCGACGTGTATGTTGCGGCGACCGCAGAGTCGTGTGCGGTCAGCATCCGCGATCACGGTGTCGGGTTGACCGCAGATCAGGTCGAGCACGTGTTCGACCGATTCTGGCGCGGTGATCCATCGCGGCGTCGTACGCTCGGCGGCACCGGCCTGGGCCTGGCGATCGCACTGGAAGACGCCCACCTGCACGGCGGGTGGCTGCAGGCGTGGGGCAGTCCGGGCGATGGAGCGTGCTTCCGGCTGACGCTTCCGCGCAAACAGGGAACCGAGCTGACATCCTCACCGCTGCCGCTGCCGCCGGCAGACGCCCCGAGCAGCGGACCTGCGCTCATCGCCGGGCCCGCAACCTCGGACGGCGCGGTGCGCGTGCAGACCGGCTCGATACCGATTGTCGTTGAAACCGCATCACCGTCTGATGCGGCGGACGAGGACGGAGGACAGCCATGACCAGCAGGCTCCGGAAACTCGCGGCGGCTGTGACGGCCTGCCTTCTGACGTTCAGTGCGGCCGGCTGCGCCACGATTCCCCACAGCGGGCAGATCGGAACGGTCGCCGTGGAGGACTCCGACAACGATGTCCAGTCCCGCACCGACCCGGACGGCCCGGCACCCGGTGCCAGCCCCGCCTCGATCGTGCGCGGCTTCCTGGCGGCCGGTTCGAGCCCTGCCAGCAGCTTTGCAGTGGCCCGCTCTTTCTTGACTGACGATTTCGCCGGCGAATGGAGCCCGCTCAAAAGCGTCTCGATCGTCGAATCGGGTCTGTCGCTGGAGAGCCTCACAGCTTCTGTGACAACCGATTCGCGCAGTGTGTCGTTTACGGTTCCCGTGCAGGCATCCCTCGATTCCGCACACGTCTACCGCGACAGCCCCTCGGGTACAGAGACGAAGCTGAAGTTCAGCCTTCGCCAGGTCAACGGCGAATGGCGGATCTCGGATGCTCCCGACGGCATCGTGCTGTCAGAAGCGAACTTCAATCGGCTCTTCCAGGCATATCCGCTGTACTTCTTCACGCAGGACTATTCATATCTTGTTCCCGACGTGCGGTGGTTTGTCCGCAGCAACAGCACGCTGACGGAAGTGGCCCGCCAGCTGCTTCGGGGACCCGCGGACAATCTGCGCGGAGCTGTCATCTCGGCCGTTCCGGAAGGCACGACGCTCGAACCGTTCGTCGTCACAGTCGAAGGCGGCACAGTCGACGTGGGCCTGTCCCAGGAAGCCGGTGACCTCGACAAAGGGACAAGCAAGCGCCTGTACTCCCAGATATCCCAAACCCTGCGGGCCAACACCTCGATCTCTGATGTGCGCGTGCAGACACCCCAGTCGAACATCACCTCGGGCTCCGATGTGTCAGCTGACCTGCCGGTCGATGCGCCCGCCGTTGTGGTTTCGGAAGGGAAGATCGCGGAAGTTCGGGGCAACTCCTTCGAACCGGTTCCTAATTCGCCGAAAGTGTCGGACAAGGTCCTTCCGGCCCAGTCCTATGACGGGAACACCTACTACTACACGAATGAGAACCGCAAGCAGGTCGAGCGCTTCAGCGCAGAAAAAGACGTCGAAACCCTCATCACCGGAAAAGACTTTGTGGGTGTGAGCGCTGACCGTTTCGAATGGGTGTACACGGCCGAAGCCAAGTCGGCGGAGATCCGCGCCGTGGGCAAAAACGGTGAACTCGTGAAGATGGCGGTGCCGTTCGCCAAAGACCGCACCATCAAGCGAATCGCGGTCTCCCGCGAAGGCAGCCGGCTGGCCGTCCTGACTTCCGCTGCGGACGGCACCCGCATCGACGTGGTGGGAATCGTCCGCTCCCGAGGCGGAAAGCCCAACCATCTGACCGCGGGGGCGCCGCTGGCGGTCGGCCAGAAATTCGATCAGGTTGCGGACTTCAGCTGGGCCGGCGGATCTTACCTGGCCGTGCTGTCCGCGGATGATGCTTCGGCTGGTGCTTACCGCGTGTGGGTCGGCGGACCGTCCGTGGGACTGGGGTCAATTTCCGGCGGCCAGACGATCTCGGCTGCCGGCGACCTCGGCAGCATGCGGGTTGGGGCTGAGAGCGGTGATGTCTACACCTACACGTCCGGGACGTGGCAGCGAATCGTCGGCGCAAAGGCCTGGAACCCCACGTACCCGGGCTGACCGTGAAGCTGCTGTCTGACATCGCCGATCTGCTCCTGCCGCGCGTGTGTGCAGGGTGCGGGATCGAAACCGTGTCGCTGTGCGGCGACTGCATCGAAGCTCTCGATGGACCCGTTGTGCGCAGCCAACCGCGCTTCGGCCACCTGCCGGTCAGCGGGGCGGGCGTGTACGACGGTGTGCTGAGGAATGTGCTCGTGGCCTATAAGGAAAACGGCAGACGTGACATCGTGGCCGTTTTGGGTCTTCTCCTGGCCCGTGCCGTCGTCGATTCCCTTCAGAACAGCCAGGTTGACGGCAAGCCGGTGATCCTCGTTCCGGTGCCCTCGTCATCGTCCGCTGTGCGCAGGCGAGGAGGCAACCACGTTGCCGCATTCGCTGAGTCAGCAGCCCAGATGCTGCGCTCTGACGGGCTGCGGGCTGGGTGCGCCGATGTTCTCACCGTCAGCCGCCACCGCGACCAGGTGGGCTTCGGCAGTGCGGCCCGGAAGGCAAATGTCGAAGGCACACACGCCATCGCCCGCGAACACACTCACCTGGTACGACAGTGGGGCAGGCGGGCGAAGGTCGTCGTCGTCGACGACATTTCCACCACGGGGGCAACGGGTGCGGAATCGACACGCGCACTCATGAATGCCAGGTGCACACCGGATGGACTGGCGGTTATCGGAATCGCGCGGGGGAGTTCTCGTCAGCCTGAGCTCGATGCGGTTTAATGAAGGTGACCATCGTTGTTGATGGTTTCCCGACGTCAAAGGAGAGCACAATGGACATCGTCGTCAAGGGACGCGGCCTCGCCATCTCGGACAGCTTCCGCACCCACATTGAGGACAAGATCTCCAAGGCCGAAAAGCTCAGCCCTGATGCCCAGGCCGTTGAAGTCAACATCACCCACGAAGACAGCGTGCGTCGTCCAGACGAGGCCTTCCGCGTGGAAATCACCGTGTTCAGCAAGGGAGCGGTTCTGCGCGCCGAAGCGCACGCTTCAGACAAGTACGCGGCACTTGACCTCGCTTGGGCGAAGCTCCTTGAGCGTCTGCGCCGGGCACGTGATCGCCGCAAGATCTCCCGCAAGGGCGGCCACCGTCGCCAGTCGACCGGTGAAGCATTCGCCGAAATGCCCGTTGTCGACGCCCCGGCAGCCCCCGCAGCCGCCGAAGACGGCGAACCGGCAGTCGAAGAAGACGGCGACGCCGAGGAAGCAGACCCCACCAACGGCCGCATTCAGGCTGAAGGCGATTCTCCGGTTCTGCTGCGCGAAAAGACCTTCCCGGCCGAGCCGATCGGCATCGAAGAAGCTCTCAACCGCATGGAGATGGTCGGCCACGACTTCTACCTCTTCATTGACGAAGAAACCTCGCAGCCGTCGGTCGTCTACCGCAGGCGCGGCTGGAGCTACGGTGTGATCGCACTGGACGACTCCAAGAACAGCTGACCTGTCAGCCCTGCTGAAACAGCGCGGCGGATGCTTCACGGCATCCGCCGCGTTCTGTTTTCTGGAGTCGGAGTGGGGCAGCACTGACAATCCGATGGGCGATATCGCCTGCTGGCTCGTTCGGCCCGCAGGCTGTCCGCGCGACATGCGCGCAACTGCGCGTTAGACTTGTCGGGCGCATGTCGAGATTCGCTGCGCTGAGACGGACAGAGGAGAAACGTGGCCAACATCCTTGAGAAGCTGCTTCGGTTCGGCGAAGGACGCACCCTGAAGAGGCTCCGGAACTACGCCACGGCGATCAACAACCTGTCCGACGAATACAGCGACATGACTGACGCGCAGCTGCGTGAAGAAACCGACCGCTACAAGGCCCGTGTTGCCGACGGCGAAAGCCTTGACAAGCTTCTTCCGGAAGCTTTCGCAGCTGTCCGCGAAGCCTCCACGCGCACGGTCGGACTGCGCCACTTCGACGTGCAGCTCATGGGCGGCGCCGCACTGCACATGGGCAATATTGCCGAAATGAAGACCGGTGAAGGCAAGACGCTGGTCGCCACAGCGCCGTCGTACCTCAACGCACTGACCGGCAAGGGCGTGCACGTCGTGACGGTCAACGACTACCTGGCCAGCTACCAGTCAGAACTCATGGGGCGTGTGTTCCGGTTCCTCGGAATGGAAACCGGCTGCATTATGTCGAACATGGCGCCCTCCCAGCGTCGCAAACAGTACGCCGCTGACATCACCTACGGCACCAACAACGAATTCGGCTTCGACTACCTGCGCGACAACATGGCGCTGGAAGTAGCCGACATGGTCCAGCGCGGCCACAACTTCGCAATCGTCGACGAAGTCGACTCGATCCTCATTGATGAAGCGCGCACCCCGCTCATCATTTCGGGTGCTGCTGAAGGCGACGCCAACCGCTGGTTCGGCGAATTCGCCACGATCGTCAAGCGCCTCAAACTGGACCGCGACTACGAAGTCGACGAAAAGAACCGCACCGTCGGCATTCTCGAGCCCGGTATTGAGCGGGTTGAGAACTACCTCGGCATCGGCAACCTCTACGACGAAGACCACACGTCGCTCATCAGCTTCCTCAACAACTCGATCAAGGCCAAAGAGCTGTTCAAACGCGACAAGGACTACGTCGTCCTCGACGGCGAAGTCATGATCGTCGACGAACACACCGGACGTATTCTGCCCGGCCGTCGCTACTCGGAGGGTCTGCACCAGGCGCTGGAAGCCAAGGAGAACGTCGAAGTTCAGGCCGAGAACCAGACTCACGCCACGATCACACTGCAGAACTACTTCCGCCTGTACGACAAACTGTCGGGCATGACCGGTACCGCCGAAACCGAAGCTGCCGAGTTCAACTCGACCTACAAGCTCGGCGTCGTGCCGATTCCCACGAACAAGCCGCTGCTGCGCGAAGACAAGCCCGACCTCGTCTACCGCAATGAAAAGGTGAAGTTCGACGCGGTTGTCGAAGACATCGCCGAGCGCCACGAAGAGGGCCAGCCGGTTCTTGTGGGCACCACCAGCGTGGAAAAGTCCGAATACCTGTCGGGTCTCCTGGCCAAGCGGGGCATCCGCCACGAGGTCCTCAACGCCAAGAACCACGCGCGCGAAGCCGCGATCGTCGCAATGGCCGGCGTCAAGGGCGCGGTTACGGTCGCCACCAACATGGCCGGCCGCGGTACCGACATCATGCTCGGCGGCAATGCTGAGCACATTGCGGTGGCAGAAATGGAGAAGCGCGGCCTGGACCCGGCCGATGACTCCGAAGAATACGAAGCCCAGTGGCCAGCCGTTCTCGAAGGGGCTGAAAAGCAGGTCGAGGAAGCCGCGGAGGAAATCCGCGAACTCGGCGGCCTCTACGTTCTGGGCACTGAGCGCCACGAATCCCGTCGTATCGACAACCAGCTGCGCGGACGTTCCGGCCGTCAGGGTGACCCCGGTGAATCGCGCTTCTACCTGTCGATGCGTGACAACCTCATGCGCCTGTTCGGCGCTGGTGCCGCAGAGCGTGCACTCGCCCTGGCGAACACCCCGGAAGACGAACCGCTCGAATCGAAGATGGTCAGCCGCGCAATCCTGTCGGCGCAGAACCAGATCGAGCAGCGCAACGCGGAGCAGCGCAAGAACGTCCTGAAGTACGACGATGTTCTCAACCGCCAGCGCACCGTCATCTACGACGAACGCCAGCGCGTTCTCGAAGGCGACGATTTTGAAGACCAGATTCACGACTTCCGCGACGATGTCCTGCGCGCCTACGTCGAAGGCGCGACGGTCGGCGATCCCGAAGACTGGGAAATGGACAAGCTGTTCGTTGCGCTGCAGGACCTCTATGCCACCTCGATTACGCCGGAAGACCTCTACGAGGACGCGGGAGGCAAGAACAGCCTCAGCCGCGAAAAGATCCTCGAAGAAGTCCAGGCGGATGCCGACCTCGCCTACGAAAAGCGCGAAGAAGAACTCGGTTCAGAAGCGCTGCGCCAGCTTGAGCGTCGCGTTCTGCTGACCAGTATCGACAAGCGCTGGCGTGAGCACCTGTACGAAATGGACTACCTGAAGAACGGCATCGGCCTGCGCGCTATGGCGCAGCGCGATCCGCTCGTGGAGTATCAGCGCGAGGGCTTTGAGATGTTCACCCGAATGCAGGACGGCATCAAGGAAGACGCCACGCGCCTTGTCAACAAGCTGCAGGTGCAGGTCAAGACCGTCAAGAGCGACGAGGTCGAAGTTGAGTCCGATGTCTTCCGCACCAAGCTGCCCAAGCTGACGCTGGCCGGCCCCAGCGAATCTGGGGAAAGTGAAGCGCGCACGGACACTGCGGCGGACGACGACGGCGGTTCGGGCAACCGCGCTGAACGCCGCAAGAAGAAGCGTCGCTGAGGCCCCGGTCTGAGCACTGACGAGCCCCCGTGCTGCTATTGCAGTGCGGGGGCTCGCTGTTTGTGGCCGTGTTCGTTCCGCAGGGGTGCCTGCTGTCGGTTCAGGCAGTCAGATATTCGCGGACGATCCACCGGTCGCGATTCTTCTCCAAACGCAGCGCGCAGGCTTTTGTGCGGGGCCGCAGAGCGATCGACACAGCGGCTTCTATGACGTTCGGCGCAGGTGAACTCAAGCGCGGCCGGCCGATGCCGCGGATGTAGTCAACCTGCTGTTCGGATCGCAGTGCGCGGCGCATCCGCAGTGCGGAGACCACGGAGCTGCGGACTTCCGGGTCGAGCCAGCGTTCAATGGACTGCAGGGTCCGCACACCGTATTCGACTTCGGTCAAAGCGGTGACGATTGAGCGCACAAAGGCGGCTGCGGCTGCTGCTTCGCGCTGTTTTTCGGCAGCTGTCTGCTCTTCGGGAGTCGTCGGGCGTTTGTTGAACATGCGGGTACGAGGTGTCGCGGGTCGGGTCAGGGTGAGTGGTTCGGCGGTCATGGCAGCTCCAGTTCGGTGTCGGGGTAGATGAGGTCGGGGTTGCCGCCCAGGGTGTCGGCATTGGCTTTGCTGATGGCGCTTACGCGTTCAGCTGTTGTCTGGCCGGGTTTCGGGTGGGCGATGGCGATCTTCCAGATGCTGTCGCCCTTTTTGACTGTTACGCGCTGAGGCGATTCGGGTTTCGGTGCTTTGCGTTCGGCTTCTTTGCCGTGCGCGTCCTGTTTGCGCTGCTCGGGTTGAGGTTCTTGTTCCTTCGGTTCCTTGGTCTGCGTCCGAGGCGGTTTCGGTTCGGGCTTCTGTGTTGGCCAGCTGGGATCGGCCGGTGGGGCCGTGCTCGGTTCGGGGTAGGGGGTGTCGCCCGGCGGGGACGTCGGCCAGTGCGGCGGGGGTGTTTGCGTGCCCTCGGTCTGGGGTGCTGTGGACTCACCGTGTGCGGCCTCTGCTTGTGAGGGCGAATTCTGCGCCGGTGCCGCGTGGGCTGTTCCGGCGGCGAGAACGACCGCTGTCATGGATGCGGCTGATGCTTTCAGTGCGGCGGGGGCGATCCTGCGCGCCCACGTGGCAAGTGCGACTGCGCCCGGCACGCCGATGAGGTCAAAGACGCGAGCCGCCGCGATGAGTACGAGCGACAGCTGCAGGCGAAGACCGGCGAGGGCTGCCGCGCAGAGTGCTGTTACGACTACCGCGGCACCGATGTCTGCGTTGAGCGCTCGGTCTGCGAAAGAGGGACCCGCTGTGAGCAGCGCGGCGCATATCAGCAGGTGCAGAGCGGATGCTCCCACATGGATTTCTGTTGGCTTCATGTTCACTCCTTTGTGATCATTTGCAACCAAAGTACATGATCAAACGCAAAACACAAGAATGTTCGAATAACTGCGAATAAAATCTTCAAGCCATGGTTTGGCCGTGTGACTGCAGGCACAATGTGGGTATGGATCGTTTTGATGAGCTTTTTGCTGATTTAGAGGGCCAGGCTGCGGCCGAGAGAGCGCGCGAACGCGAGGGCGAGTTCGGTGACCTTGTTGCCGAGAGCTTCTATGAGGTCACCTTTGTGGAGCGCTTGGCCGGCGCAGTCGGTGAGCGCGTCGATCTGCGCACTGTGTCTGGAGCTGTTTCCGGCGTGCTGACCTCGGTGGGCGAAGGGTGCTGCTGTATTGACGGCGGAGTTCTTGTGATGCTTGCAGCTGTCGAAGGTGTGGCATTGAAGCCTCGTGAGCACGCGGTGCAGGAGCGCTGGAGGTCTGCGCGTTCAATTCTGGGGCAGTGGTGTGCTGAGCGTAAGCAGGTGCGGGTTGAAACTGCAGGGACGGCACTGGAGGGGGCGCTGCACGCTGTTGCGCGTGACTATCTGCAGGTGCGCAGACGAGGTGCCTTTGAGCTGGTGCCTTTGCGCAGGATTTCTGTGGTCCGGGTGCTGCAATAGTGCCGCTGTGCGGACGTGCTCACACGTCAGAGCCGGCTTCGATTTCCTGCTGGGTTTGGGCGTACATGCGCTGAATGTAGTTTTCGATTTCAGCTTTTTCGACGCGCCACTGCCCGCGGCCGCCGACTTTGATGGCTCGCAGTTCGCCGGAGCGGACGAGTGCGCGAGCCCCTGCGGTCGAGATGCTGAGCATTTCGGCGACATCGGTCAGGGGGAGGAAGCGTGTTTCGACGACCATTGCGAGCTCCTTGGTCTGGTGGCCAACCGCAAAGGGGTGGGCGAGGGTGGCGTATCCGTGTATATTCAAAGAAGAATATTCCGCAAACTGCATCAAATGATAGCAAAGTACACCTAACGGCAGATAAATCGATCAATGGAGATCTGATGCACACTGCACCCCGTTTCCGCACTCCCAAGCTGCGTGATCCGCGCGTTCTCATAGCTGTTCTCATACTTGTCGCCTCCGTTGTCGCCACTTGGCTGGTGGTCACGAGCGTTGCGAAGACGACGACGGTGTGGGCAGCAGCGGAGCCTTTGGCGCCGGGCACTGTCATCACGCGCGAGAACGTCCGACCGGTCGAAGTGCGACTGCCGGAGGACAGCGGCGGATACAAGCGGGCGTCCGATGACGACCTCATCGGCCAGACGGTTCTCAGCCCCATTGCGGCCGGCGACCTTGTACCGGCATCGCAGGTCGGTTCGGGTGACAGCTTGGGCGGTCGACGAGTTTCGCTTCCGCTGCAGCGGTCTCTGCCGGCAGATGTCAAGGCTGGTTCCCGGGTCGATGTGTGGGCGGTTGACATGCGTGAGGACAGGGGAGAACCGCAGCCTGTTCTGCGCAATGCTGCGGTTCTTGCCGTGAATCGCGATGGTGGTGGGTTCACGGTCAGTTCGGGTGTGAGCGTTGAGGTGTTCGTGCCCAATGACAGTCTGCAGAAGGTTCTGCAGGCCGTTGCGGCTGAAGACCATCTGTCGGTCGTGTCGATTCCGAAGGACCGTCCATGATTTCGGTTGTGCTCGCGGTCGATGTTGAGTTCGAAAGCGCCGCCGCAGCTGCACTTTCGGCTGCCGGCGATATAGCGGTTCGCTCTCGGCCCGCCGATGGGGTTGAACTTGCTGCCGCGATGTCGGCCGGTGCCGCAGAAGTCTATGTGCTGAGCCGCTATTTCCCCGGAGTCGATGCTGAGTTTCGGGATCGCGCGCGCCGGCTGGGTGTGCGCATTCTGGGCTATGGCGCGGGGCTGGTGGCGGACTGGGGTGTGGCTGTCGAGGTGGAGGCCGGCTGTTCGGCGGAAGCCCTGTGTGAGGCTGTGCGCGCCTGTGCTCAGGCTGAACCAGCGGAGGTTTCTGAAGCGCCCGCAGTCGCACCGGTCGAAGCTGGAAGCCCGGGGCGGATTGTCGCCGTGTGGGGCGCTGACGGTGCTCCCGGCCGCTCAACGATTGCGGCAGCGCTTGCCGACATCAGCTCGCGGGCGGCGAGTACGGTTCTCGTCGATGCTGACACGGTCCACGCCGGGCAGGCTGTCATGTTGGGCCTGTTGGACGACGCATCGAAGATCGCCGCTTTGTGTCGCAGCGCAGAATCTCTTGACGACACTGTGATTTCTCGCTGTATTGCCCGCATCCGCGATGGCTTGGATGTGGTGACTGGGCTCAGCCGCGCGGATCGGTGGCCGGAGGTGCGGGCCGGTGCACTGACCGCCGTTCTTGAGGAACTGGCCAAGCGCTATCCGGTTGTCATCGTCGATGTTTCCGCCCGCGTTGACCCCGATGACCCGCTTGCAGATCCCTTCTATGACCGGCATGCGGCAACCAGGGCGGCTCTGGATGCCGCTGATGAGGTCATCGTGGTCGGTGCGGCGGAACCGCCGGCGCTCGTGAGGCTTATGAATGTCCTCAGCAGCGAGCGTTTTCGGCATGCGGAGAAGACACACGTCGTCGTCAACCGGGTGCGCGAAGGTGCTGTGGGAGCCGATCCCGAGCAGCGCATCCAGCAGACACTTCAGCGCTTTGTCGCGTGCGAATCACCGGTTCTGCTGCCGGACGCGCGCGATGCTCTCGACAGGGCAGTTCTTGCCGGCACCACGATCATTGAATCCGCTCCGAAGAATCCCCTGAGCATTGCCCTGTGGGATTTCGCAAGGCAACTCGGGCTCGCCCCGGCCGGGCGCAGGAGAGCACGGAGGCCTCGCAGGCGCGGTTTTGCGAAGCTGCTGAAGAGTTCACCGCGCGACAGCGGGGCTCGCACCGGCGGGCGCGCAGGCATTGGACAATAGGCGTATGAAGAAGCGCGTCTACACAGCTTGTGATTTGGAAGAATTCGCAGCCGCCTGGCCGAACCTGGGGGAGCGGACGGTGTTCTTCCTGACAGATTCAGCGGCAGCCCTGCGCGGGGACGACCTTGATTATGCCGAGTGGCGTGCGATGACGGCCGCGGCGACAGCGGCAGCCGCTTCTGCGGCTTCCAGCGGAACTGCCAGGATCGTGGCGGCTTCCGATGTTGAGGTGAGCGGCGCCTCGACAGTGGATGACCAGATAGCGGTGGGTTCGGCGAGCGTTCCCGCGGCGTCGGTTGTGAGCTTCCACGTGGATGAGCATCTGCGGCACGAAAGCACGGAAGACGATCTCATCCAGCAGGACCTTCTGTGGTACGCGCCTTCTGAAATTGATCACCTGCTGGGGGACTTCCGCGGCTGAGCCGCGCGAGGTTCACTCAGAGCCGCGCGCCCCTCGCTCAGCTCCGCCTCACTCAGAGCCGGCGATGGTGGCCAACCGTTCGCGGAAGACACGTTCGACCGCGGCTGCCGCGGCTTCTTCGATCATGCCGCCCAGCAGCGGGATGGAGGATTCCGCCTCGGCGTCGACCGTGATGAGCGAATGACCGTCACCCAGCCCCTCAGCGGTGATGTCGGCGGTGATGCCAAGCGGTACGCCCGGAATCTCTGCGCTGTAGGCGGCCGGTTGATCCGGGAATGCGTTCGGCACCGTGATCGTCTGTTCGAGGTGCGCGGCTTTGCTCACGAACGCGGCAGCGGCATCGGGAATGTCAAAAGAGGCCAGCGAGGCCCGGGCGTGTACGACGGTTCCGGAGCCAGTCGCTTCGGCTGTGGCAGTGGACCCTTCAGCCGTCTGCCAGCTGTCCGGGGAAGCCAGAATCGAGCGGATCGAGTCGGTTTCCACCCTCAGTCGTTCACTCACGCGAATTTTCTTCATTCGGCAAATATACCGATCGCCATTCACGTCCTAGAGTGGTACCGAAAGCTTTAGACCATTCATGAGGTGATGAGCGTGACGCAGGCGTACACAGCCGAAATCGCACAGCGTTGGCAGCAGCTGTCAGGCAATCCCGGATCAGCTGCCCTTGTCAGCGCGTATTACCCGAATGTCACCGAAAGCGATTTCGAGGTGTACGGCCCAGAAGTGCTCGCGGCCACCCTCGACTACCACTTCGGTGTTGCCCAGCGCTTCGACGGCGAAGCGCCGCAGATTGACATTCACAACCCCGACGCAGAGGCCCCGGACTACACCGGCAACCGCACCATCATCGACATCGTCGTCGGTGACAAGCGGTTCCTCCTGTCCTCGATCGTCAACAAGATCTCCAGCCTCGGCTACGCCATCCGGGCCGTGCACCACCCCATCCTGCGCACCGTGCGCACCGGCGGCACCCTCGAAGTGATCGACCCCGCACAGCTGCGACAGACCACGACCGACACCTCGGCCCTGCCGATCATCTCGGCTGAGCTCAGCGAAGGCGGACAGTCGAACCCCGAATCATGGATCCACATCGAAATCGACCGGATCCCGGAAGAAGAGTTCGGCCAACTGCAGGAAACCCTCGCAAGCGTTGTCAGCATGCTCGGTGCGGCCAGCCGCGACTACCCGGCCATGCGCGACCGCGCCCGGGAAATCGCGGAAGGCCTGCGCGCAAACCCGCCGGCGGAAGACCTCGCAGACGAAGCCAGCGAAGCCGCCGCGCTGCTCGAATGGCTCGATGGGCGCTTCGCTTTCATGGGGTACCGCGAATACCGGCTGAAAGAAGTCGACGGCCAGTCTGTCCTCGAACCGATTGAGGCCACCGCGCTGGGCATTTCCGCTATGCGCAGCGCCACCACCTCACCGCTATCAGAAGCCGTTGCCGCGCATGCCTTGGACCGCCACGTGCTGGTCCTGACGAAGGCCAATTCGCGCTCCCACATCATCCGCCCTGACTACATGGACTACCTGGGTGTCAAAACCTTTGACGAAAACGGGCAGATCGTCGGCGAAAAGCGCTTCGTCGGGCTGTACACAACGTCCATGTACACCTCGTCAGTCCTCGACATCCCGGTCATCCGCGGCAAGGTCCGCGCGATCATCGAACGCTCCGGAATGTCCCGCGAATCGCACTCCGGTGACGAACTCCTGTCGGTGCTCGAAAGCTACCCGCGCGACGAAATCCTCCAGTCGACCATCGAAGACATCGAAAAGGTCGTCCTGCCGGTGGTCAACCTGCAGGAGAAGCGCGAAGCCAGCGTCTTCATCCGCCGTGACGAATACGAACGCTTCGTGTCCGTGCTCGTGTACGTGCCCCGCGACCTCTACGACACAGCTTCGCGCAAGCGCGTTGAGCGCGTCCTGCGTCAGCGCTACCGGGCTGAAAGCGTGGACTTCGACGTCCAGCTGAGCTCGTCCGCGCTCGCCCGCCTGCACTTCACCGCCCGGGTGGCCCGCAGCGAACCGCTTCCCGCGGTCGACTCCGCAGAAGTGGCCGACAGGATTCGGGCCGCCGTGCGGTCCTGGAGCGAAGACGTGCAGGAATTCCTCGCACCTTCGGGTACTCGTGTATCCCACAGCGATCAGGCCCGCGTGGCCCAGTGGGGCAACGCCTTCCCCGGCGCCTACGAAGAGTCCTACACGCCGCACGAGGCACTGACCGATATTGCGCGCTTTGAAGAGTGCGAACGTCTGGGCAGCGCACTCATGCGCTTTGAACCGGACTCCGAATATCTGCGCGAGGCAGGCATCGATCCTGACACCCTGCCGGACGACGCAGAACTCACCCGCGTGCGCATGCTGTTCTACAAGCGCAAGCCCGCGTCGCTGTCGACCATGCTGCCGCTGCTGTCGTCCATGGGCGGCGACATCATCGACGAACGCCCGTTCCGCCTGTCGCTCGGCGATGGCACACAGCGCTACCTGTACGACTTCGGCATCGAGTTCCCCACACCCATCACGCAGGCTGATTTCGGCCGTCTGGAAGGCGCCTACCTGGCCGGGTGGATGGAAGAACGCGAGTACGGTAACCTCGACCGCCTGCTGCTGGCGGGCCTGAACTGGCGTGAAGTCGAGATTCTGCGCGCAATCGTCCGCTACCTGCGCCAGGCCTCGGTGGCCTACTCCGACAGCTACATTGCGCGTGTGCTCGCGGCCAACACAGACCTTGCCCGCGGCCTGGTCGATCTGTTCGCCGCTAAGTTCGACCCGGACTTCGCCGGTGACCGCGAAGCCGCGGTCAGCGAACTCGAAGAGCGTGTCGAAGAAGGCCTGCGCGGCCTGTCAACCCTCGATGAGGACCGCATCGTGCGCTCCATGCTGGCCTTCATCAAGGCTGTTGTGCGCACCAACTTCTACCATCCGACCGACGGCACCCTGCCGACGGCGCTCGCGTTCAAACTGCTGCCGGACGAGCTGAGCTTCCTGCCGCTGCCGCGCCCGCAGATCGAAACCTGGGTCTATTCCCCGCGCGTTGAGGGCGTGCACCTGCGCTTCGGTGCGGTCGCCCGCGGCGGCCTGCGCTGGTCGGATCGCCGCGATGACTTCCGCACGGAAGCCCTCGGCTTGGCGAAGACCCAGATGGTCAAGAACGCCCTCATCGTGCCGGCGGGCGCGAAGGGCGGCTTCTACCCGAAGGGCCTACCGGTCGGCGACCCCGAAACTCGCGCCCAGTTGGGCCAGGCTGCCTATGAAGAGTTCATCGGCGCGCTGCTGGACATCACCGACAACCTCGATGCCGACGGCACGGCTGTCAGCCCTGAGCGCACCGTCATATACGACAGCGAAGACGCCTACCTCGTGGTCGCCGCAGACAAGGGCACGGCGCGCTTCTCCGACGTGGCCAACGCAATCTCGACCGCCCGCGGCTTCTGGCTGGGTGACGCCTTCGCCTCCGGTGGGTCGAACGGCTACGACCACAAGGAAATGGGCATCACCTCCCGAGGTGCCTGGAAGTCCACGGAGCGCCACTTCCGTGAGCTTGGGGTCAACACGGACGAAGACGACTTCACCGTCGTCGGCGTGGGCGACATGAGCGGAGATGTGTTCGGCAACGGCATGCTGCGCACACCCCACACCCGCCTGGTCGCAGCGTTTGACCACCGCGACATCTTCATCGACCCCAACCCGGATGCGGCCGCATCGTTCCAGGAGCGCAAGCGCCTGTACGACCTTCCCGGCTCGTCCTGGCAGGACTACTCGAAGGAGCTCATCTCCTCAGGCGGCGGCGTGTTCTCCCGCAGCGCCAAAGCCATCACGGTGAGTGAAGAGGCAGCCGAGGCCCTCGGAATCGAACCGGGCTCCACCTCGCCCGATGACCTGATCCGCGCAGTCCTGCGCGCCCCCGTCGACCTTCTGTACTTCGGCGGGATCGGCACCTACCTCAAGGCCACGGAAGAATCTGACCTCGACGTCGGCGACAAGGCCAACGACGCGATCCGCATCAACGGCGAAGACGTGCGCGCCCGCGTCGTAGTGGAGGGCGGCAACCTCGCCTGCACCCAGCGCGGACGCGTGGAAGCCGCCCGCAGCGGGGTGCGCATCAACACCGACGCAATCGACAATTCCGGCGGCGTTGACGCATCTGACCACGAAGTCAACATCAAACTGCTGCTCGAACAGGCCATCGCCGCAGGCGCCCTGGCCCGCGAAGACCGCAGCGGCCTGCTGCGCTCACTGCAGGATGACGTCGCACAGTCGGTGCTTGAGCACAACTACGCGCAGAATGCAGCCCTGGGCGACGCCGCGTGGAATGCCCGCGCTATGACGCAGACCCACGTGCGCCTCATGGGGTACCTCGAAGAGCACGCGGGGCTCGACCGCGAAGTCGAAGCGCTGCCCACCGACGCAGAGCTGACGGAGCGCCACGAAGCCGGCGGCGGCATCACAACGCCGGAAACTGCGGTGCTCCTGGCCTACGTCAAGATGGACGCCGGCAGCCAGATCTACAACTCGGCGGTGCCGGATGAAGCGTTTATGCGCCGGTACCTCGAGAGCTACTTCCCGGCATCACTTGCCGAGCAGTTCTCCGAGGTCCTGGCCTCCCACCCGCTGGCCCGCGAAATCGCGGTTTCGAACCTCGTCAACCGGATTGTGGACTTCGGCGGCATCAGCTATCTCTACCGTCTGCTGGAAGAGACCGGCACGAGTGTCGCCCACGCTGCCCGCGTCTACACGGTCGTCAACGAGCTGTTCAGCCTTGAGGCGCACCTGGATGACATCCGCACGCTCGACAACCGGGTGTCAGTCGATGTGCAGAAGCGCCTGCAGTACAACGCAGTACGCCTGCTTGACCGCGCATCGCGCTGGCTTATCCAGCAGGCGCCGGGTGAATTCGACGTGCTCAGCGCACTCGAGTACTACCAGGCCACTGTCGCTCAGCTGCGCGATCTCATGCCCTCAGTTCTGCAGGGCAAGGACCTGTCGGACTACGAAGCGAACAAGCAGGCGTACATCGACGAGGGCGTCCCGGAAGACGTCGCCGCTCGCGCAGCCGGGCTGCTCGATGAGTTCTCGCTGCTGGACATTGTGCAGATCGCCAGCCGCGTGGACCGTCCAGCACTCGACGTGGCCGCCGTCTACTACGGAATGTCGGCTCGCTTCCAGGCGGCGTCGCTGCTGAAGATGATCGGCAGGCTCGACCGCAGCAGCCGCTGGAAGGCTCTGGCGCGTGCGGCAACGCGCGACGAGTTCTACCAGGCCATGCACGGAATCGTCGTGTCTGTTTTCGATGTTTCGCACACAACAGCGCCGACGCTGGAAGACCGTGCGGCTGAGCGCATGGAGCAGTGGGAGTACACCAACCGCACGACCATGGAGCAGGTGGTGGAGCTCATTGACGAGATCAGCCGGATCGATGATCCCGGTCAGGCCCCGATTTCGGTTCTGCTGCGCATGCTGCGTTCGGTTGTCCGCTCCACCGAGTTCCAGTCTGAGGTTCGATGACGTTCACGGACCAGCTGCAGTCGGCGCCGTCGATCCGCGGGGAAGAAGACGCCGAGTGGATCCACCTGCTGGTAGGGGACTGGCAGCTCATTGCCGACCTGTCCTTTGCCGACCTCGTGCTGTGGGTTCCAGAGGAAGTCGATGGTGAGGAGAGCTTCCGCATCATCGCCCACTGCCGGCCCACCACGGGGGCGACGGTGTTCCACCGCGACCAGGTGGGGGAGCGTGCTGAGCCCTTGGTGCACGATCTTCTGGCGCGCGCCTACGCGGAGGGGCGGATTGTCGCCACTCACGAGGACGAATGTGACCTGGCCGAGGTCGAAGCGGTGCCGGTTAAGCGCGATGGTCGCACGATTGCGCTGCTGACCCGCCACACGCAGGGTGTCCGCCGCGGCGGTGTCAGCAGGCTGGAGCGGAACTACCGGCTGTGCGGGTCGACTCTTCTGGCGATGATCTCCGAAGGCTCTTTCCCCGGCACCGAGGCGCCGTCTGCTGCCCGCCGAGGTGAACCTCGGGTGGGGGACGGCTTGGTTGTGCTGGCTCGCGAGGGCCGGGTGCGGTACGTGTCGCCGAACGGGATTTCGGTTCTGCACAGACTGGGTCACGAAGGCGACATTGAGGGCCTCTACCTGGCTGAGATCGTGTCCGGGCTGATCAAACAGCAGCGGCCGGTCGATGAAGCTCTGCCGCTGGTGCTCACGGGGCGGGCCGCATGGCGCACCGAGGTCGAGGCGGGCCGGGTTGCCGTTTCGCTGCGCTCGGTACCGCTTTCGCGCGGTGGTGTGCGCACGGGGGCGCTTGTTCTGCTGCGCGACGTTTCGGAGATCCGCCGGCGTGAGCGCGATCTGCTCAGCCGTGACGCCATGATCCGCGAAGTGCATCACCGGGTGAAGAACAACCTGCAGACGGTGTCGGCGCTTCTGCGCCTGCAGCAGAGGCGAACGGAATCACCGCACGCCAAGGAGTCGCTTTCGGAGGCAATGCGCCGGGTCGAGATGATTTCGATTGTCCACGACGTGCTGTCGCAGGGCATCGAAACGGAAGTCAACTTCGATGAGATCGTCGACAAGGGCCTGCGCCTGACACCGGAGCTGGCTTCACCGAACATTCGGGTGGAGGTGAGCAGGCGCGGCAGCTTCGGGCCGATCAGCTCGGCTGATTCGACCGCTCTGGCTCTTGCGCTGACGGAACTGGTCACCAACGCTGTGGAACACGGCTTCGGAGGCTTCGACGAAGACGAAGAAGTTGAGGGGTCGGTGACCGTGACCCCTCGCCGCTATGACGATCGCCTCGAAGTGATCGTCGCAGACACCGGGGTGGGCATTTCCGGTGAGCGCGGTCCGGGTTCCGGCCTGGGCACCCAGATTGTGCGCACGCTCATCACCACCAACCTCGAGGGCAACATCGAATGGCGGCCGCGCCCCGGTGGCGGCACGGAAGCTGTTATTGATGTTCCGCTGCGCGAAGGCGAATAGCTGAAGCCCGGGGCAGCCGGGGAATTCCCGTACACACGCAGAAGCGGGGACTGAGTCACTCAGTCCCCGCTTGCGCTTTGCTTGATGTCAGCGTGCTCGGCGTGCGCGTGCAGCCCGACGTTTGAGGGCGCGGCGTTCGTCTTCGCTCATACCGCCCCACACACCGGCGTCCTGACCGGAGTCAAGAGCCCACTGCAGGCAGGTTTCAGCAACCTCGCAACGACGGCAGACACTTTTGGCCTCTTCGATTTGAAGCAGGGCCGGCCCCGTGTTTCCGATGGGGAAGAAGAGCTCGGGGTCCTCATTGAGGCACGCTGCGCGGTGGCGCCAGTCCATGATGTCCTTTCGTACGGTTGCCGTTAGGCAGGCGGCTGGTGAGGGCACCAAAGCATGCCTGATCCAGGGGTGTGGATGGAGGGAGCGGCGATGCTTCGAATGGCCTGTGTTTACAGCCTGTATTAAGGGTCACACACCGGGCACGCGTACACAAGGGGTTTGTTGTGTGAACTCCATGACAACTCTGGTTGGCCGCAGGGTGATGGCCGGTGCTGTTGGATGGGCGCACCCGGACCGGCCAGTTCGGTCGCCGCGGGAGTTTGCGATAATGCCCGTGTGAAGAATGTGCTTGATCCCTCGCAGAACCGTGTAGTCATCATCGGCGGTGGTCCCGGCGGATACGAAGCCGCTCTCGTCGCCGCTCAGATGGGCGGTGAAGTCATGCTCGTCGAAGCCAATCGCACCGGCGGTTCGGCAGTGTTGACCGACGTTGTGCCTTCGAAGTCCCTGATCGCAACGGCCGAGCTCATGGTCGAAATGGAATCGGCCTCCCACCTGGGGCTCGTCACCTCCGGAGATTCCGACGACTACGGCCTCGACGCTGATCTGGCTCAGATCAACGCGCGCATCAAGCGGCTTGCTGATGCCCAGGCGTCCGACATCAAGCAGGGTCTGCACGAAGCCGGCGTCAAAGTCATCAAGGGCCGCGGCCGTCTGGCCGGCCCGGATCTTGTCGATGTCACCGAGCCTGACGGCACGGAATACCAGCTCAAGGCCGACACCATTCTCGTCGCCGTCGGTGCGCATCCGCGCGAACTCGATACCGCCAAGCCGGACGGCGAGCGAATCCTCACATGGAAGCAGCTGTACGACCTTGACGAACTGCCCGAACACCTCGTGGTTGTCGGTTCGGGTGTGACGGGTGCCGAGTTCGCCTCGGCCTACCAGGCACTCGGCTGCGAAGTGACCCTGGTGTCGTCGCGAGACCAGGTGCTGCCCGGCAAGGACGAAGACGCCGCCGAAGTGCTTGAGAATGCTCTGCGCGGTCGCGGCATGAACGTTCTCAGCCGTTCGCGCGCAGCCTCTGTCACCCGCGACGGCGACAGCGTGACTGTCGAACTGGCTGACGGCCGCAAGGTCAAGTGCTCCCACTGCCTTATGGCGGTCGGCTCGATCCCGAACACCGACGACCTCGGTCTGGAGGACGTCGGAATCGCAGTGGAAGAATCCGGCCACATTGTCGTCGACCGTGTTTCGCGCACCACCGTTCCCGGCATCTACGCCGCCGGTGACTGCACACCCGTGCTGCCGCTGGCTTCAGTTGCCGCCATGCAGGGCCGCATCGCCATGTGGCACGCCTTCGGCGACGCGGTTATGCCGTTGAAGCTGCGCAATGTCGCATCCAACGTCTTCACGGCACCGGAAATCGCAACCGTAGGCTTTTCGCAGGCGGACATGGCTGAAGCCGGTCATGACGTCGAAGAGCTGCTGCAGCCGCTGCCCACCAACGCGCGCGCAAAAATGCAGGGCATCAAGGACGGCTTCGTCAAGATCTACGCTCGCCGCGGATCAGGTTCCGTGCTCGGCGGTGTTGTCGTCGGTCCGAAAGCATCTGAGCTCATCATGCCGATTACGGTTGCAGTCGAAAACCGCCTGACCGTCGATCAGCTCTCAGCATCCTTTGCCGTTTATCCGTCGCTGTCTGGTTCTATTACTGAGGCCGCCCGCCGTCTGCACCAGTCGGCAGGTCTCGACTTCTGAACCGCGGAAAACCTAGCCGCAGACAGGAGAAGAGCCGCACAGCAAAGGAGCCGCACTGAGCAGTGCGGCTCTTCTGCTGTCTGTTGGTCGTGCGGCCCCGGCTCCTCGTCTTCAGCACCCGCCCGGCTCCTCGTCTTCAGCACCCGCCCGGCACCTCGGCCTTCAGCACTCACCCGGCACCTCGGCATTCAGCACTCACCCGGCACCTCGGCCTTCAGCACCCGCCCACGCTTTAGCAACGGATCCACGCTTTAGCAGTGGTTGCTAAGGCACGGATCCCGGCTATTGGGTGTTTTTGTGTGGCTAAGGCGTGGATTCCGTCTAACGGGTGCGCCGAAAGCTGGCCCGTACGCTCGGCAGGCAGGCCTTAGGAGGCGAAGGTGATGAGCGTCGTTCCTGATTTTACGGAGGCGCCTGCCTCGACCAACACGTCGCTCACGACACCCTCGCGGGTGGCCTTGAGCGGCTGTTCCATCTTCATGGCCTCAATGACGGCCAGCGTCTGACCTTCAGATACCGAATCGCCGGCTGCCACCTCGACGGACACGATGGTGCCCTGCATGGGAGCTGCCAGTTCAGCCGATTCGTTCGAACGGCGCGATCCCTTGCGGCGCAGACGACGGGCGGGACGCTCAGCGGGGACCGCGCTGCCGTTGCCGGCAGCGGCAAGCTCCTTGGGAACCTTGACCGTCAGGCGGTGTCCGTCAACCTCGACGACAACATCGACCGAACTGGTTTCGGGACCGGTCTCACCCGGTGTTGAGGCGGGAATGTCGAAGTTCGGGACGTATTCCGTCTGCAGCCATTCGGTTGACACCGAGAAGTCGTCGGCAAAAGCCGGTTCGTTCACCAGTGCGCGGTGCAGCGGCAGAAGTGTGGCCACGCCTTCCAGGACGTATTCGTCCAGGGCGCGGCGTGCACGCGCGAGAGCCTGCTGGCGGTCTTCGCCGGTCACGATGAGCTTAGCGAGCATGGGGTCGAAGTCAGAGGTGACGAAACGACCGACCTCCACACCGGAGTCCATGCGCACACCCGGGCCTGCGGGTTCGCGCAGAGCCGTGATCTTGCCGGTTGCCGGGAAGAAGTTCTGGGCGGGGTCTTCGGCGTTGATGCGGAACTGGATGGCGTGACCGCGGGGAGCGGGGAAGGATTCGGGCAGCGATTCACCCTGGGCGATCTTCAGCTGCCATGCGACCAGGTCGATGCCGGCAACTTCCTCCGTGATGGTGTGCTCCACCTGGATGCGGGCATTGGTTTCCATGAACGACAGCGTGCCGTTGTCGCCCATGAGGAACTCACACGTGGCCGCACCCACGTAGCCGACGGCGCGCAGAATGTTTTCAGTCGCCTCTGTCAGCGTGGCGACCTGTTCGTCGCTGAGGAACGGTGCCGGCGCCTCTTCGATGATCTTCTGGTTGCGGCGCTGCAGTGTGCAGTCGCGGGTCGAGCCGATGAGGATCCGTCCGGCGGCATCGGCAATTGCCTGAACCTCGATGTGGCGGGGGCGGAGGATCTGCTGTTCAACCAGCACGTCGTCGCGGCCGAAAGCGGCTTTGGCTTCGCGGCCGGCGGATTCGTAGGCATGCGGCAGTTCGGCGCGGCTTGCTGCCGTGCGGAAGCCGCGTCCGCCGCCGCCGTGGACTGCTTTGATGACGACGGGGTAGCCGATTTCGTCGGCCACGGCCAGAGCGTCGCCGACGTTCTCGACAGGGCCGTTGGAGCCGCGCGTGGTGGGAGCGCCGACTTCGCGGGCCACGGCGCGGGCGTTGGCTTTGTCTGCAAGACCGGCGATGGCCGCCGGGGGAGGTCCGACCCACACGAGCCCCGCATCGATGACCGCCTGCGCGAATTCGGGGCTTTCTGCCAGGTACCCGTAGCCGGGGTGAACGGCTTCGGCGCCGGAGCGTTCCGCGATTGTGAGGATGGAGTCGATGTCGAGGTAGGTTTCAGCCGCGCCGTTGCCGGGCATGAGCCAGGCGTCGTCGGCGTAGCGGACGAAGTCGGCGTCGGAGTCGGGTGTCGTGTATGCGGCGATCGCGGTCAGGCCGAGATCGTGGCATGCCCGGACAACCCGGAGGGCGATTTCACCGCGATTGGCGATGAGCACCCGCGTGAACGGCTTTGTGTTCACCGTTGCGGAAAAGGTCGACGACATTCGCTCTCCTGTGGGGATCGGGGATAGACACAGCAAATCTAGTGATAGGCACTAATAGTTTGTGTGTTGAAGACAAAAGCAGGGGAAAAGCTTTTGTCGCAAGCATTGTGCGCGCGTGTCTTCTGTGGGTTGGCCTACCTGTCAGCCCGGTGCGTGCTGGGGGCCATCCACGTGACCGCTCACACGGCACCGACAGCGTCAGCGCTCACACGCTGGCACCGGACGCCCTGTTCCAAAGGGAGTGCCATTCGATGCCCAGCTGTCGGCACATATCGCGCAGCAGTGGAACCGACATGCCCAGGACGTTGGTGTGATCACCCTCGATCCTGGTGACAAAAGCGGCCCCGTAGCCGTCGATCGTGAGCCCTCCTGCCACCTCGAGAGGCTCCTCGGTTCCCACATAGGCATCGATCTCAGCATCTGTGAGTTCAGCGGTGGTGATCAGCGTGGAGCCCACGGCCTCCGCGGAGTCCTCAACAGAAGGTGCACCGCCGTCGCTTACGCGGCTCAAACGCGCCATGAAGATGCCGCTGTGCAGATGAGCGGTGCGTCCGCCCATGCCCCGCCACAGTGCGCGCGCCCTTTCCGGTGTGTGCGGTTTGCCGACGGCCCGCCCGTCAAGTTCCAGCATGGAATCCGATGCAATGAGCACAACCGGTTCACCGGTGCGGCCCGGCAGACTGTCAGCGGTCAGTTCGCTGATGACCGCACGGCCCTTAGCGGTGGCCAGGACGGCGGTCTGCTCAGCGGTGGTGAGTTCGCGGCCGCGCTCCTGTTCTGCCCGGGCAAGGGCCGCGTCTTCGTCAACGCCGGACACGATGACTGTCGGTTCGACGCCGGCTGCCCGCAGGATCGACAGGCGGGAGGGAGACCCGGATGCGAGGATCACTGCGGTCATACTGTGCTCTCCTGTTCTTCCCCCGCGGCTTCTTCTGCCGCACGGTTCCGAGGTGCCCGGGCGGCCTGCCTTTCCAAGGCCTGTGTGGGTGCAGGGGGAGTTGACGAGGGCTGGGAAGGATGGGCGATCGCGGTGGGGAACTCCATGACGCGGGCGGCTGTTGTGATGACACCCGAGGCGATCTGAGCGCTTCCGAAGCGGGATGGGTAGCGGCCTTCGGGTGCCAGCAGGCTCACTCGCGAGGTGCCGGAAAGCAGGTTGGTGAGGCTGATGGGGACCGCATTGGTCGACAGGGCGGCGACAGTCTGCGATCCGGCAAGAACACGCGATGAGCGGCGCAGGACTGTGCGCACGGGATTGCGCAGACCCGGCAGCCCGCCGAGGTTCGGAGTGGTGAGAACAAGGACCCTGTAGTGGCCTTCAACCTGCAGTCGGTTGATGGCGTTGGTGAGGATCGGCAGGCCGATTGTGCCTTTGACCGGATGGACCACATCGGCTGTGCCCATTGAGATAACGGCCAGGCGAAGCTGCGATCCGCCGGGTGTGCGCTCCATGGTCGCATCGGCCAGCAGCTCCGAAACCTGGGAGGCAACAGCGGAAGCTCCGACGGCGGGAACAGCAAGGCTGCGCAGGCGCACGGGTGACTGTGCCAGAGCGGCAAAGCCCCGGGCAATGCGCACAGCCGGGTGATCGGCGGCTTTTTCAAGGCCGATGCCGGACAGCCACGAATCCCCGATGACGGCAACGGCGGGCAGGCCGCTGTCCTCAGCGCTCAGCGGGCCGCGTGAGCCGTCTTCGCTCACGACGGCGGCATGGGGATATTTTCGCCGCTGCGCATCGGCGCGGAACGCGCGGCGAACACGCTTCGACTGTGCGCGCAGAATTCCCGATCCGGCTCCCACTGCAGCACCGGCTGTCGTTCCGGCTGCGAGTATCGCTTTCCAGCTGTTCTTCACAATTCCACTCTAACCGTCCCGAAGACGGCGGCGTACGCACAGGACACACCTCGCGTTCGGCCAGCCGGGAGCGCTGAAACGGCGTGCAGGATATAGCCTGGTCTCATGACGAAGAAGAGCTCCAAAGAACAGCCGGGAACAGCGGTCAAGCCGCTGACGGATCCCGCTATGGCTGACGCGTACCGTCTGCAGTCGCGAAGCTATGTTCCCTTTGTATCGCGCGGACTGCGCTTGGCCGCAGCGTGGAGCTGGCGCTCGCTTGTTGTTTTGGCAGCGGTTGCGGTTCTTCTGTGGCTCCTGGGGAAGGTCACGTACGTTCTCATTCCGCTGCTTGTCGCCCTGCTCATTTCGGCACTGCTGACTCCGCTGGTGAATTTCTTGGTGCGTCACAAGTGGCCGCGTGCAGCTGCTGCCGCGACGGTGCTGCTGAGCTTCATCCTTGTGGTGGTTGGCCTGCTTGCGCTCGTCGGCCAGCAGCTTGTCACCGGCATCATCGATCTGACGTCAACCACCATGAAGGGTGTTGACGCCATTGCCACGTGGCTTCAGTCAAACCCGCTGGGCCTGGATTCAAGCGTGATCGCACAGGCTGTTGCTGACGGAACACAGCAGGTCAACACCTTCCTCAGCGAGCAGAAGGGCAAAATCGCAACGGGTGTTGTGGGTGCTGCGACGAGTGTCGGCAGCTTCTTCGCAGGCATGCTGATTTCGCTGTTCGCCACCTTCTTCTTCCTTCTCGAAGGATCCACCATCGCCCGCTGGATCACCCGTCTGCTGCCGGTGCCGGCGCGCGAACCTGCGCTCGGAGCTGCCACTCGCGGGTGGGTGGCACTGGGCCAGTACGCCCGAATTCAGGTGATCGTCGCAGCGGTGGATGCTCTGGGCATCGGCATCGGCGCGCTCATTCTGGGTGTGCCGCTCGTCATTCCGCTGACGGTGCTGATCTTCCTGGCATCCTTCATCCCGATTGTCGGTGCGGTTGCAACGGGCATCATCGCGGTTCTGCTGGCACTGGTGGCCAAGGGATTTGTCCATGCGATCGTCATGCTTGCCATCGTTCTTTTTGTACAGCAGGTCGAAAGCAACGTGCTCCAGCCGTTCCTCATGGGCAAGGCGGTTTCTGTTCACCCGCTGGCCGTTGTTCTCGCAGTGGCCGTCGGCTCCTACCAGTTCGGCATTGTCGGCGCCCTGTTCGCCGTGCCGGTAGTCGCTTCTGTATCCGCCGCCATCGGCTATCTTGCCGAACTGTCCTCCCAGCAGATGCTTGCCGACGCCCGGCGTGAAGGCGTGATTGCTCCCGGGGAGGGCCCCGAGTTGCCGGATGATGACTCATCGACCCAGGCGGGGTCGTCTCAAGATCGTCGGCGCACCGTCATCATCTCCGATTTCGAAGAGGGCAAACCGGCTGACTGAGCTCAGTGATTCTGAGCCCGCTGATTCTGACTGAGTCTGTGAGGTTCTGACTGGGTTCAGCCTGAACACAAAGACGGCGGGAGCAGACAGTGTGTCTGTTCCCGCCGTCAGTGTTTTGGGAAGTCTGCTTTCCGCTGTTTCAGGTGATCAGTAAGCTTTGGCCGACTTCACGGTGACGGTGATCTTCCGGCCGTTGGGTGCTTCGTATTCGACGTCGTCGCCGACTTTCGCACCGTTGACCGCTTTGCCAAGCGGCGACTGTTCGGAGAAGACCTCAACCTTGTCCTCTTCCGAGATGATTTCGCGCGAACCCAGCAGGAACTCCATCTTGCGGCCGTTCATTTCGACCACGATGAGCTTGCCGGGGCCTGCGATTTTGTCGTCCGCATCGGCTTCGCCGACTTCTGCGTTGCGCAGCAGCTCTTCGAGCTGGCGGATACGAGCTTCCATCTGGCCCTGTTCGTCGCGGGCAGCGTGGTAGCCGCCGTTTTCTTTGAGGTCGCCCTCTTCGCGTGCCGCGTCAATGCGCTCGGCGATTTCTGCGCGGCCCGGGCCCTGGAGGTGCTCGAGTTCCTTCGTCAGGCGCTCGTGGGCCTCTTTGGTCAGCCACGTCTTGTCGCCGACGTTTTCCTCAGCCATGCTGTTTCCTCCTCAGGCGCTGCACCGTGCAGCGCTTGTCTACGTGAAATCCCGGGTCCGCAGGGGACCCGGGATGGTGATTCGGCTATCTTAGCTGACGAACCAGCAGGATTCTAAGTGTCCCTGTACGGCCCGCTGGGTCGTGTTGACCTCGACTTCCTGATGGAACAGATCTGACGAGGCGGTGTCGGGTGACGCTGGGATCGTCACTTCGCGGTAGCCCACCACGGCTTCGAAATCGTTCTTGGCAACAACTGAGCACACGGAGTCCCGTTCGCGATCCGGGCGGATGTTGAATGTCACGACCGCGCGGTTGGAGTCGATGGCCTCAAACGAAACATTGGACGCTGTGGTCGGTGCGCCGGCCGGGCGGAACGCGAAGAAAGCAGCCCCGATTGCAATGAGTACGGTGACGATGCCGGCGACGATGAGCAGAGGGCGCTTATTCAGCTTCGTGCCCTGATAGCCGGGTGCACGACCCCCGTATCTTTCGCTCACAGCCGACCTTTCTGTCAAGCGTCTACCTTCGACGTACTAGTCTAGAGTAGTCATTTCCGCCGGGAGCGACCCCGCGCCCTCATGGAGGTCCACGTGAAGCCAACCGCGCCGTATTCGCAGCTGCGCATGCTTGCAGTGCATGCTCACCCTGACGACGAATCGTCTAAGGGAGGTGCGACGACGGCGCTCTACACGACACTCGGAGCGCAGGTCACGATCGCCACGATGACCGGTGGGGAAGCGGGCTCGATTCTCAACCCTGCTCTCGAGGGAAGCCCCGCGGCCATTCGCGACATCGCGGGTCTGCGCCGGGACGAAATGGCGCGTGCCGCACAGCGTCTTGGTGCTCAGCACAAGTGGATCGGCTTCGTTGATTCGGGCCTGCCCGAAGGCGGCTTCGACGATATTGATCACGGAACGTTCTGGACCGCTCCGACAGAAGTCGCGGCACGGCCCCTGGTCCACCTCATCCGCCAACTGCGCCCGCACGTGGTGACGACCTATGACGAACTCGGCGGGTACCCCCACCCGGACCACATCCGCGCTCACGAAGCCACGATGCTCGCAGTCCAGATGGCAGCTGATGCTGACTGCAACCCCGAACTGGGCGAGGCCTGGCAGGTACCGAAGGTCTACTACAACATGGACCTCACGCCGGCTAAGTGGATGCACATTCACGGCATCATGGCGAAACTGGGTGCTGAATCGCCCCTGAGTGCTGAACGCCAGGAGCGCATCCGCACCTCGGCGAACAAACGCGACTACAAGCTGACCGCATCAATCCCCGCGGGGGCCTTCTTGGAAACCGCGGCAGAAGCGCTGCGCGCTCACGCAACCCAGATCGACCCCAGCAGCGGGTTCTTCTCGGAAGTGCAGATGATGGCTGAACAGTACTGGCCCACAGAAGAGTTCGAACTCGCCGTCGACAACACCGGCAGGGACGGCGATTTCGGCGAGTTCTCCGAACATGACCTGTTTGAGGGAATCACACTCGAAGACGGCACCGTCGTAGCGCCGGGAGACCTGAAAGCCGCCATGCGCACAGCCGGAATCGAGATCGTCGAACCCGCCCAGAAACTCCAAGGAGAATGATGCTCGACACCATCGTCTTCGCCGTGGCACAGCAACAGCCGCCGAAAATGCCGGACCCCGTGCTGGTCACCCCCGGCACAATCGGGTTCGTCGCCACAGCGCTTGTTGTGGTTGCAACGATCTTCCTCATCCGCGACGCCGTACGCCGCATCCGCCGCATTCGCGCACGCGACGGCGCACGGGTCGAATACACCATTCCGCTGCGCAAAGACGGCGACCTCGAAGGACAGCAGTCAGCCCGCCCCGACTGGCAGGGACCGGAAGAGAGGCAGGACGGCGACAGCGGACAAACCGGACCCGAAGACACCCGCACAGACAGCTGAAAGCTGATCGGCGCCTTTAAGAGGAATGCTAAAAGATCGGGGTGACTGCCTGACAGGGCAGTCGCCCCGCTTTTATATGGCCATAGCGGAGGCGGTGAGCACAGCCGCCAAATGACAGCCGTAGCCGACCACCGTGCAGGCGTGGAAGATCTCGTGGAAGCCGAAGGCTCCCGGCACCGGATTGGGGCGCTTGAGCCCGTAGATGACAGCTCCGGCAATGTAGAACGCCCCGCCGATCACAATCAGGATTCCCGCCGCGAGGTTTGCCATCCACATGTGCGGCACATAGCCGACCCCGGCCACTCCGATGCCGATGTAGACCGGGACGAACAGCGCTCGCGGGGCTGACGTCCAGATGAGCCGGAACGCGACACCGGCAGCCGCCCCAACCCACATGACGGTCAGGAGGATGAGCGCCTCGCCAGGCGGCAGCAAGAGCAGTGCCAGGGGAGTGTAGGTGCCGGCGATGATGAGGAAGATATTGGCGTGGTCGAACCTGCGCAGCAACAGACGAATGCGCATGCGCCACGGCCCACGGTGATACACGGCCGACGTACCGAACAGCAGCATGCCGGTCAGGGAAAAAACAGCAGCACCCAGGCGCACCCCGACGGTCGGACCGAGGATGACGGCAGCCAAGCCGCCGATGACGGCAAGAGGGAACGCTCCGACGTGAATCCACCCGCGCCACGACGTTTTCTTCTGCCCGGCCATGCGGCCCAGCTCAGTGCGAAGAAAGGCTCGCCTGCGGCGTGACATGCGGCTGCGCGACACAGAGACCCTGCGGCCGGGGGCAGCGGTTTCTTCACGTGGACGATCGTCCGGAACAAGGGCCGAGGCGGTGGTTTGGTGCTCCATATGTGAAGTCTATGTTGTGGGTCTGACAGAAGCGTGGGCATTCCACAGGGCGGTCCCTGCTATCCATTAGATTAGGTACGCACCCACAAACACACGGTGGATGCGGGATGTGATGGGCTGAATGCCTGCACGAGTGAAACGTCCGCACGGGAGAAAGGCCGAAAGATGAAAGCACCGAAAACACCGCGTGCTGGTTCATCCACGGGCCTGCTGCACTGGCTGTACAACCGGCTCATGGTCAAATCCCTGCAGCCGGACACCGCGATTCCCCGACACATCGGCGTCATTACCGACGGCAACCGCCGCTGGGCGCGCGAATTCGGCGCAACCACCGAGCAGGGCCACCGGGCCGGAGCTCAGAAGATCATCGACTTCTTGGGCTGGTGCGATGAAATCGGCGTCGAAATGGTCACCCTCTACGTCCTGTCGAAGGAGAACCTGGCCCGTGCCGAAGAAGAAGTTGCGGCGCTGACCGAAATCATCGGCGACCTTGTCGACGAAATCGCAGACACCGAGTGGTACTCCGTCAACCTTGTGGGCAACCTCGAACTTCTTCCCGGTGCTCTGCGCAGCAGACTGCAGGCGGCTCAGGAACGGTCGGCTGGAGCGTCTGAAACCGCTTCGAGAGTCGCGGTTAACATTGCCGTCGGCTACGGAGGGCGGGCTGAGATCATTGATGCGATCCGTTCCTATCTTCAGGCGGAACTCGAATCCGGGCGAGACCTCAGCTGTGCAATCGACGATGTTTCCGAAGAGAAGCTGTCAGAGCACCTGTACACGAAGGGCCAGCCGGACCCGGATCTGATCATCCGGTCGTCGGGCGAACAGCGTCTGTCAGGCTTTCTTATGTGGCAGAGCGCTTATTCAGAGTTCTATTTCTGTGAGGCCTACTGGCCGGCTTTCCGCAAGACAGACTTTCTGCGCGCGGTGCGCGACTACTCGAACCGTTCACGCCGCTTCGGCCGCTGACGGGGTAAAGGTTGGAGGGCGAAATCGTCACCGGGGCGTGGCGCCTAAAGCTATAAGGCAGCTAAAAGACGGGCGCCCGCCGACTCCGTGTGGAGCCGGCGGGCG
>NZ_KV789347.1:0-20674 GCF_001807555.1 Brevibacterium sp. HMSC08F02
CCCGGGTCAACGCACTCTAGAACCGGAAGAGCCGAATAAGGTCAGTACCTCACAGGCGAAGCCGTCGTTGAAAAACCATCACCGGGCGAAACAGTCGTCAGCGGCAATAATGTGATCGTCGATGCCAGCGGCGAAGAAATGTACGACATAAACGACTTCCTGACATTCTTCTATCGTTGGGTCTTCTTCTCGATTTTCTGCGGAACCCTGCTGACGCTGCACGGATTCCTGCCAAAAGTGCGCACCGGGGCAAAGGACTGACAAAGTGCGCCCCGGATCTTTTCCAAGATCCGGGGCGCAGCTGCTGTGTTCAGAGTGAGCCGGATGAGTCGGTGAGGCTCATTCACCCTGCTTGCGCGTTAGGCAACTTCGAACAGACCAGCAGCACCCATACCGCCGCCGACGCACATCGTGACGACAACGTACTTGGCTCCGCGGCGCTTGCCCTCAAGCAGAGCGTGGCCGGTGAGACGAGCGCCGGACATGCCGTACGGGTGGCCCACCGAGATCGCTCCTCCGTTGACGTTGAACTTCTCCGGGTCGATGCCAAGGCGGTCACGGCAGTACAGAGCCTGCACCGCAAAGGCCTCATTGAGTTCCCACAGGCCGATGTCGTCAACTGTCAGGCCGTGCTGCTTCAGCAGTTTGGGAACCGCGTAGACCGGCCCGATGCCCATTTCGTCCGGATCCAGTCCTGCAACCGCTATGCCGCGGTAAATGCCCAGGGGCTCAAGCCCACGGCGGGATGCTTCTTCTGCGGACATGAGGACGGAGGCCGAAGCGCCGTCGGACAGCTGTGAAGCGTTGCCGGCGGTGATCGTCGGGTTGTCGGAGTAGTCCCCCGGCGGCAGAACGGGGTTCAGTCCCGCCAGTCCTTCCAGTGTGGTGGAGGGGCGGTTGCCCTCATCGTGCTCCAGGACGGTTTCGACTTCGGAGATCTCCTTGGTCTCTTTGTCCTGGACGAGCTTGACCGATGGCAGCGGAACGATCTCGTCGTCAAAGCGTCCGGCTTCCTGTGCTGCGGCGGTGCGCATCTGCGACTGGTAGGAGTATTCGTCCTGCGCTTCGCGGGACACACCGTAGCGGGCGGCGACAACCTCGGCGGTTTTCAGCATCGGCATGTAGAGGTCCGGCTGGTGCTCGGCAAACCACGGGTCGCGGGAGCGGTACTGGTCGGCGAAGTGTTCGTTCTGGACCAGCGAAATCGATTCGACTCCTCCGCCGACGGCGATGTCGAAGCCGTCGACGATGATCTGCTTGGCCGCCGTGGCAATCGCCATGAGGCCGGAAGCGCACTGCCTGTCGATTGTCATACCGGCAACCGAGGTGGGAAGGCCCGCCCGGATGGCTGCCTGGCGGCCCAGGTTGGTGCTCTGAGCGCCGTGCTGGACGGCCGCACCGAGAATGACGTCGTCAACCTCAGGGCCTTCCAGGCCTGCTCGCTGGACCGCGTGCTTAATGGCGTGGCCGGCAAGCTCCTGCGGCATGGTGTTGTTGAAAGCACCCCGGTAGGCCTTGCCAATCGGTGTGCGCGCTGTCGAAACGATGACTGCGTCTGTCATGTGTCCTCCTGTGTGGGATGGGGGTCAGCCGCGGGCCTGTGGCGTCAACCGCGGGCCTGTGGCGTCAGCCGCGGGGGCCGCCAGCGACGTAGAGAACCTGACCGGACACGAAGCCGCTGGCTTCCGAAGCGAAGAAGGCCGCAGCGTTGGCGATGTCCTCGGGCACCCCGCCGCGTCCCACCGGGATGGTGCTGACAGCCTGTTCAACGAAGGACTCAAAGTCCATGCCGACGCGTTCGGCGGTGGCCTTCGTCATGTCGGTCTGGATGAATCCCGGAGCAATAGCGTTGGCGGTCACGCCGAACTTGCCGAGTTCAATCGCGTAGGTCTTCGTCAGTCCCTGCACGCCGGCCTTTGCGGCCGCATAGTTCGACTGACCGCGGTTGCCGAGAGCCGATGTGGAGCTCAGCGAGATGATGCGGCCGAATTTTTCCGCCACCATGTACTCCTGGCAGGCCTTCGTCATGAGGAAGTTGCCCTCCAGGTGCACGGCAAGCACCTTCTGGAAGTCGCTCAGCGGCATCTTGAACAGAAGATTGTCCAGAATGATGCCGGCGTTGTTGACCAAGACCGTGGGTGGGCCGAGTTCGTCAGCGGTTTTCTTCACCGCCGCCTGCACCTGTTCTTCATCCGACACGTCAGCTCCGATGCCGATGGCTTCGCCACCTGCCGCCTTGATCGCCTCAACTGTGTCGCGTGTGTCTTCTTCCTTCAGGTCGAATACCGCGACCTTGTGTCCATCAGCGGCGAGGCGTTTTGCTGTTGCCGCGCCGATTCCGCGGGCGGCTCCGGTGACGATTGCTGTGCGTGCCATAGATCATTCCTCCTGGTGGTTCTGCGTCTTTGCTGAAAACCTGGTGCGCTTCCTTTTCTACCGCTCAGTCAGAACTTTCCGCAAGAGGCGTCCACAAGGCAGAAAGGGCCGGTGGGACGCTCATGGTCCCACCGGCCCCTTCTGCGGCAGCTGAAGCTCAGCGCTTCTTGCGCTTTTCGCGAATCCGCATGGTGATCTCAATCGGAGTGCCTTCGAAGTCGAAGACCTCCCGCAGGCGCCGCTCGATGAACCGGCGGTAGCCGGGATCGAGGAAACCGGTGGTGAACAGAACGAACTTCGGCGGCCTGCTGCCGGCCTGAGTTCCGAACAGGATGCGCGGCTGTTTGCCGCCCCGAAGCGGGTGCGGGTTGGCCGCGACAAGCTCAGCCAGGAACGCGTTGAGCTTGCCGGTGGGAATGCGGTTCTCCCAGCTCTCAAGTGCCGTTTCCATGGCCGGGACCAGCCGTTCGACGTGCCGGCCCGATTCGGCGGAGATGTTGACGCGCGGAGCCCAGCTGATGTGGCCGAACTCGCGTTCGATCTCACGTTCCAGGTTCCACCGGCGCTCATCGTCCAGCAGGTCCCACTTGTTGAACGCCACGACGAGGCCGCGTCCGGCGTCGATGACATTGCGGATGATCTTCATGTCCTGGTCGGAGATGACCTCGCTGGCTTCCAGCAGGACCACCGCGACCTCAGAGCGCTCAAGCGCGGTCTGGGTGCGCAGTGAGGCATAGAACTCTGAGCCGCTGGCGTTCTTCGAGCGCTTGCGAATGCCTGCGGTGTCGATGAAGCGCCACTGCCGCCCGCCGAGCTCCACCAGTTCATCCACGGGGTCACGTGTGGTGCCGGCTTCGTTGTCGACGACCACCCGCTTGTGGCCGACGATCTTATTCAGCAGCGAAGACTTGCCGACATTTGGTCGGCCGACAAGAGCGACGCGGCGCGGTCCACCGCGTTCCATGGCCTGGTCGATCTGCGACTGTTCGGGCAGGATCTTCAGAACCTCATCGAGGAGGTCTGCCACACCGTTTCCGTGCATGGCGGAAATAGGGTGCGGCTCCCCCATGCCCAGTGACCACAGTTCTGCCGCGCTCAGCAGATCTTTGTCGCTGTCAACCTTGTTCGCAGCGAGCAGGACGGGCTTCTTGGTGCGGCGCAGCATGCGCACAATGTGTTCGTCAGTTGCCGTCACACCCGTGCGAACGTCCACGACGAGGACGACGGCGTCGGCAAGCTCAACGGCTGCTTCAGCCTGTTCGGCAATACGGGAGGCAATGCCCTTCGAGTCGATGTCCCAACCGCCGGTGTCAACGAGCGTGATTTTGCGGCCGGCCCACTGCGCGGGGTAACTCACTCGGTCACGCGTGACTCCGGGGATGTCTTCCACAACAGCTTCGCGGCGGCCGAGAATTCGGTTGACGAACGACGATTTGCCCACGTTCGGGCGGCCGACAATGGCCAGCACGGGTGCTGGGCCGTCGTCTTCGTCCTCATCGTCAAAGCCTGCGCCATAGGCGTTGAGCAGGTCCGCGTCTTCGTCTTCGAGGTCGTATTCCTGCAGTCCGGCCAGCAGCGATTCGGCGCGCTTCTGCGCGTCGTCATCGCTGATTTCGCTGATCCGGCGGGCGAAATCATCGTCTTGGGTTCCGGTGTACTCCTCAGCCACGCGCCGCCTCCACCAGGTCGAGGACTGCCTGCACGGAAGCTTCGAAGTCGATGTCCGAGGTGTCGAGTGTGTGCACGCCGTCTGCCGCGGTGAGGAAGCTCGTGGTCTTCGAGTCCTTTTTGTCGCGGCCGATGACGTTTTCGGCGGTCGCCTTCATCGTCGCTTCGTCAACGCTGCCGTGCAGCTGCTGGGTGCGGCGGGCAATGCGGACTTCATCGCGTGCGGTCATGAGGATGCGCACTTCGGCATCCGGGGCGACGACGGTCGTGATGTCGCGGCCTTCGACGACGATGCCGGGTTCGGCCGCGTTGATGATCTCGCGCTGCTTTTCGATCAGTTCGGCCCGGGCATCGGGTACAGCGGAGACGATCGTGGCGTTGGAAGTCACTTCGTCGGTGCGGATTTCCTCGGTGACGTCGA
This sequence comes from Brevibacterium sp. HMSC08F02, assembly GCF_001807555.1. Classification (NCBI taxonomy): domain Bacteria; kingdom Bacillati; phylum Actinomycetota; class Actinomycetes; order Micrococcales; family Brevibacteriaceae; genus Brevibacterium; species Brevibacterium sp. HMSC08F02. The sequence continues at coordinate 4,466 of NZ_KV789347.1, forward strand.
TGCCGTCGACCTCGATGTAGAAGTTCTTCGGGTCCGTTGAGATTTCGAGGTCGCAGCCGCGGATCTGCTCGACGACATCGCCGGGTTCTTCAACGCCGCGGTTGAGGCACAGCCACACGACGGCGCGGTACATGGCACCGGTGTCGAGGTAGCCGAAGCCCAAACGCGAAGCGGATTCGCGCGAAACGCTCGATTTGCCGACTCCGCTGGGCCCGTCAATCGCAACTGTGGTCATGCTGTTCCTTCTTGTTCGAGTGCGGCTTCGGGCAGGCGCCAACCGCGCTCCCGCAGGCCGCTGATGAGGTCGATTTCACTTGCCGGGAGGACTGAAACGTCAACGGAGCCCAGTTTAACGCCCGTGGCGTGGTCCATTCGCATGTCTTCGATATTGACGCCGAGTTCGCCGATGTCCGCAAACAGACGCGCCAGGGCACCCGGGGTGTCGTCGACGACGACCGTGACGACGGAGTATCGGGTGGGTGCGGAACCGTGCTTGCCAGGGATCCTGTCGCGCCCCTCGTTGCCCGCCGCGAGTGCTCCGGCGAGCGCAGCATAGGCGCCGGGCCCCAGGTCAAGCGCGCGGATGACGGTGTCGAGGTCGTTGCGGAGGCCTTCGAGGACGGTGCGGATTTCAGCCGCGTTGCCGGACAGAATCTGGGTCCACAGGCCGGGGTCAGAGTCTGCGATCCGCGTGGTGTCGCGCAGGCCCTGACCGGCCAGGGCGATCCCGTCTGCCGGCATGTCGCGCAGCTGGGCTGCCATGAGCGAGGCGACGACCTGCGGGGCGTGGGACACTCGCGCGACCGAGGAATCGTGGAAGTCGGGGTCGAGGTGGATAACGGCTGCTCCGACCGCTTCGGCTATATCGACGATGTGGTCCAGGCGCTCTTTCGGGGTGTCTTCATCAGAGCAGACCACCCAGGGGCTCGCGGTGAAGAGGTCACCGCGGGCTGCAATAGCCCCGGACTTTTCGCGTCCGGCCATAGGGTGAGAGCCGATGTAGCGGTCGAGTTCGCGTTCACGGGTCTGTTCGCGCACCTGGGCGAGAATGGCTCCCTTGACGGAGGCCACGTCGGTGACTGTTGCCCGCGGCCACGTGCGCAGTGCTGTGACGATGATGCCGGCGCACACGTCCGGCGGTGCGGCAACGATGACGACGTCCGGGTCGGTGGGGTTTTCGCGGGTGCCCGCCCCCATGTCGGCGGCCAGGTTGACCGCGGTCGGCGACAGGTCTTCCAGCGTCACCCGGTGCCCCGCGTTAGTCAGGGCCAACCCGAGCGATGTGCCCAGCAGGCCAGTGCCGATGATGTGGACGTTCACATCTTCACCGCTTCGAACAGCGCGCCGATTTCGTCTGGCCGCAGCGAGCGGACTTTGCCCTGTCGCTGCTCGGCCAGTTCAATGGGTCCGAACTTCGTACGGACCAGACGGATGACCGGGTTGCCGACGGCGTCCATCATGCGACGGACAATGCGGTTGCGGCCTTCGTGCAGCACGATTTCGACGAGCGAGACACCCTGAACGGTTTCGATCAGCTTGAAGCTGTCGGCGTGGGCCAGACCGTCATCGAGTTCGATTCCGTCGCGCAGGCGAGCGCTGACGTCTTTGGCGATCGAGCCGCGCACCTGAGCCAGATAGGTCTTCGGGATTTCGTAGGAGGGGTGCGACAGGCGGTTGGACAGTTCACCGTCGTTGGTCAGCAGGAGCAGGCCCTCAGTTTCGTAGTCCAGTCGACCCACGTGGAAGAGCCGCTCGGGGCGGTCGCCCACGTAGTCGTCAAGGTTTTTGCGCCCCTCCGGGTCGCCCATGGAGGAGACAACCTTCCGGGGTTTGTTGAAGGCGAGGTACACCTTGTCGGTGTGGGTGGTGATCGGCATTGCATCAACTTCGACGCTCTGCTTGTCCGGATCGATGCGGGTGCCGAGTTCGCGCACCTGCGTGCCGTCAACCGACACGCGACCGTCGACGATCAGCTGTTCGCACGAACGGCGCGATCCGAGACCGGCATCTGCGAGCACCTTCTGCAGACGCACACCGTTGCTTGCGTGCACATCACGCGACGGCTGGTGGCGTTCGGCGCGCTTGCGACGCGAGGGCCTTTTCGATGGGTGGCCAGGAAGGCGAGAGTCTTTCGTGCTCATGTTCCCCATTGTCGCAGAGGCTGGGCCGGCTGTGCCCAGTGAGGCCCCGCCGGCGGGCCTCAGTCGTCGGCGGGGACGTCTTCGGGCAGATAGGGGGCGATGTCCGGAAGCTGGTCGAGACTGTCGATGCCCATTGATTCGAGGAACACCTGTGATGTCACATATTGGCGTGCTCCCCCAGCGTCGTCGCTGTCGACCTCGACGATGAGTCCGCGCATCAAGAGGGTGCGCACAACCCCGTCGACGTTGACGCCGCGGATGGCGGAGATTCGCGCCCGGGTGACCGGCTGGGCGTATGCGACGACGGCAAGGGTTTCCAGCGCCGCCTGCGACATCTTCGATGATTGGCCTCGCACGAGGAAGCCCTTGACGTTGTCGAACTGCTCTTCGCGCGAACTGATGCGCCATCCGCCGTTGGATGCCCGCAGCTGAAACCCTCGGCGAACGGAGCCGTTCAGACCGTCATAGTCGGCAGCCAGATCAGCCAGCGCTGTTTCGACCGAGGCTCGGTCGATGCCGAGTCCCTGGGCGAGGTCGTCGGCAGTGAGCGGTTCAGCGGAGATCATGAGCACCGCCTCGAGAGCTTCGTACCAGTGTTCGCGCACGTCAGTCCTCCCTGTCCGATTCCTCGTCTTGTTCTGATTCGCCCAGGTCGGCGCTGCGCAGTTCGTCACCTGAGGCCGCGGCAACCACGCTCAGCGGCCCCAACGGGGTGTCCTGATGCAGATCGCACAAGTGGGCTTTGAAGAGTTCGAGCAGCGCGAGGAAGCGCGCAACGACGACGAGCGTCGTTTCGGCACCGGCCGCCAGTTCCGCAAAGTCAATTCGCCCGCGGCTGGCCAGCTCTCCCAGGATGACGGAGCGCTGTTCGGCAACGCTGACGTGTTCGAGGTGGAGGTGGTCGACTGCCACGGCAGGCGGGGTGTGGTCTCGGCTGATGGCCGTGGCGTAGAGGGCCGCGATGACTTCCGGGGTTGCTGTGAACTCAAGAGGCGGAAGGATGTCGCGGAACTTCTCTTCGAGTTCGGGGGTGCGCGGGATCCGCATGCCCGCCGCGGTCATCTGTTCGCGGAACAGCAGGGACACCTGTTTGTAGGCGCGGTACTGCAGCAGGCGGGCGAACAGGAGGTCGCGGGCTTCAAGAAGTTCGAGGTCGAGCTCGTCTTCCATTTGCCCCTGCGGCAGCAGGCGGGCTGTTTTGAGGTCGAGCAGAGTTGCTGCCACCACGAGGAAGCTTGAGAGCTGTTCGAGCCCCTCCGTGGTTGACGCGTGGTCGGTGTCGCGCAGCTGGTTGGTGAAGGCCAGGAACTCGTCAGTCACCTCGGCTAAGGCGATGTCGGTGATGTCCAGACGACGTTTGGCAATGAGGTCGAGCAGGACGTCGAAGGGTCCCGTGAAGACGTCGAGCTCAACCGTGAACCCGCCATCGGCACCGTCCGCACCGTCTGCGGCTTGTGCGGGACCGGGGGTTTCGACCGTGTCGATCAGGGTGCGCCCCCGCGGGCAATGAGTTCGCGGGCGAGTGTCCGATAGGCCTCGGCACCGCGGTGAGACGATGCGAACGATGTGATGGGCTCAGCTGCGACGGACGCGTCGGGGAACTTCACGGTGCGGTTGATGACGGTTTCGAAGACCTTGTCCCCGAAGGCTTCGACTACGCGCTGCACAACTTCCCGCGAGTGCAGGGTGCGGGTGTCGAACATGGTGGCGAGGATGCCGTCGATTTCGAGTGCCGGGTTGATCCGCTCCTGCACTTTTTCGATCGATTCGACCAGGAGTGCGACACCGCGCAGGGCAAAGAATTCGGTTTCCAGGGGAATGATGACCCCGTGGGCTGCTGACAGCGCGTTGACGGTGAGCAGACCCAGTGAGGGCTGGCAGTCCACCAGGATGACGTCATATTCCGGGGCGAGTTTCTGCAGAGCGCGATCGAGTGCGCGTTCGCGGCCGACTTCGCCGACCAGCTGCACTTCTGCGGCAGAAAGGTCGATGTTTGCCGGCAGCACGTCGATGCCCTCAACGTCGGTGCTCTGGACGACGTCGTGCGGGTCCAGGCGGGAGTTCATGAGCAGGCTGTAGACGCTCTGGTCAACGCTGTGCGGGTTGATGCCGAGCCCCACCGAGAGTGCTCCCTGCGGGTCGAAGTCCACCAGCAGCACGCGCCTGCCGTATTCGGCCAGCGCAGCACCCAGGTTGATCGAGGTGGTGGTTTTGCCGACCCCGCCCTTCTGGTTGACGATCGCGATGATCCGCGCGGGACCGTGCTGTTCAACCGGCGGTGGGACTGGAAAATCAGTCAGCGGACGTCCAGTGGGCCCCATTTCGGGGACATCGATGTCGATTTCCTGCTGGTTGTCCACACCACTCACCTTTCTCTTTGCTGCTGTTCTTCTAGCCTACCGCGCCCGGGGGTGGGCTGATGCAAATACTTCACGCAGGGACTGCACGGTGACCTTGGTGTAGATCTGCGTGGTCGACACCGAGGCGTGCCCCAGCAGCTCTTGCACCGCACGAATGTCCGCACCGCCTTCCAGCAGGTGCGTTGCGCACGAATGCCGCAGGCTGTGGGCCGTCACACCGGTCAGTCCCGCGGTCTCTGCGGCAGTGCGCACCGCCGCCCACGCGGACTGGCGGGTGAGCCTCCCGCCCCTTTGGTTGATGAACACGGCCGCGGTGCTGCCGCGGCTGAACGCGGTCCGCCCGCGGGTCAGCCAGGCACCGAGCGCGTCAACTGCGTGACTGCCCAGCGGCACGATCCTCTCTTTGCTGCCCTTTCCGTACAGGCGCACAGCACCGCCGTCGAGGTCGAGGTCGTCAATGTCGATGCCGACCGCTTCGCTGATGCGCGCCCCGGTTGCGTACAGCATTTCCAGAAGGGCCCTGGAGCGCAGGCTCACCGGGTCATCGCCCGCGGTTGCGGCAATCATCGATTCGACTTCGAAGACTGTCAGTGCCTTCGGCAGCCGGCTGATGTCCTTCGGCAGCTGAACGTCGACGGTCGGGTCGATCCGACCAGGCGCCTCTGCAGCATAGAACGCGTGGAACCTGCGCAGAGCGGACAGCGCCCGCGCTCGTGACGATGCCGCTGCTCCCCTTTCGGCGAGAACTTCCGAATACCGGCGCACCACCTCGGGGTCGACCTGCGCGAAGTCCCTCAGCCCCTCGTCGTCCAGGAACCGCAGATAGTCAGCCAGGTCCCGGGCGTAGCCGTCGATGGTGTTCTGTGCCAGGCCGCGCTCCAGGCGCAGCATCGTCAGGTACTCCTCGGTGGGCTGCCGCAGGGCGCGCGGTGCATCGTCCGGGAGCAGCTGTGCTCCTCGTCTGGCCATATCAGCCGTGCAGGTGGCGGTATGCGGGCCACGCGCAGTCGGCCGGTCGCAGACCGGACCATCCGCCGGCACGCGATGCGTGGGCGTGCAGGATGGCCAGCTGCGCGGTGGCGTTGCCGATCCTGCCCTCACGGACCGCCTCGAATGCCTCACCCAGCGGGGTCCAGCGCAGCACGAGGCCGGCCTCTTCGCCTTCGCGCACAAAGTCCGAAGCGTCCTCGGCTAGGTCACGGGCCAGGTAGATGCGCAGAACTTCGCTCAGACCGCCGGGCGAGCTGAGCTGGTCGGCAAGAACCGCCCAGGAGCCAGCCTGGAGGTCAGCTTCTTCGCTCAGTTCGCGCTGAGCGGCCAGCAGCGGATCTTCACCCTGCACATCGAGCAGACCGGCTGGGATCTCCCAGTCGCGCTGACGGACGGGATGCCGGTACTGCTGGATGAGGAGGATCCGGTCGTCGTCATCGACTGCGGCAATGCCGACCGCTCCCGTGTGGTCGACGAAGTCCCGAGTCAGACCGGCTGCTTCCGGCAGGTCGACCGTTTCCCGGCACACGTCCCACACGGCACCGCGAAACACGACTTCCCGCCCGTGGGTCGGATAGTCGACCAGCTGATCAGCCAGCTGTGGTCGTTCAGGCATTGAGGGTCTCGGCGTACGCGTAGAGTTCCAGCAGCGTTTCGACCAGGTGGTCCCGGTTGCCGCTGCGGACGCGTTTGCGCAGCGCGAAGCCGTCGCTGATCCGGTCGGCGGGGCTGCCCGCGTAGCTTGCGATCGCCTGGCCGATTTCGTCTGCCGTGTTGGCGACCGTGGCGTGCGGGCCGTAGGCCCTGGCCAGGCGCTCATTGCCGACCACGATGGTGGCTTTGCCGACGTTCATGACGTCGTCGGAATCAAGGCCGGTCATGCGGGCAGACGCAATGACGATGTCTGCGGCATTGACGACGTTGACGGCGTCTGAGGGTGCTGCAACCGTGACGTAGTCCAGGGCGTGGGAGAGCTTTTCGAGGTGCGAACGGACTCCGCCGCGGCCGGTGAAGACAACCCTCCAGCGGCGGTCGGACTGGGTCTTGTCAAGCGCGACGATCGCTTCGACCACCTCGGTCAGTTCCACGGTGTCTTTGGCTTCGATCGGCACGGCGATGACCATGCGGCCGTCATCGGCGGACAGGCGACGGCGCATCTTCTTAGCGGACACGTTCGGACGTGGGAAGCCCTGATCGTCGGTGCGCACAAGCTGGGCCCGTTCAGCGACGGCGACGTCGTCTTCGTAGTCGGCAACAACCCGCTCCGTGGTGCCGAGAACCGCGGTTGCAGTGCGGGCGACAATCGAGTGCTGCGCGCCGAAGAGGGAATCGTCTTCGTCACGGCCGACGGTTGCGATGATCGGCGGGTGCATCCTGGTAGGCAGACCGGTCAGACCGAGACCGGCAAGCACGGCCGCGTGCCGACCGTGGGCGTGGACGACATCAATGTGCCGGTAGATCTTGTGCAGGCGAAATGCCGAGGTGCCCGCTGACAGGTCAAACGCTGACGGTCGGGCGGGAATGTCGATGTGCCGCAGCTGTGGGTGCTGGGCGCTCAGGGCCTGGAATACTTCTGCCCGCGAGGCAACCGCAACCCGGTACCCGCGTTCGAGTTGGCCGGCGATGATGGTCGCGGCGGTGTCGGCAATAGGCGAAGACGCCTCGGTCAGAACATGCAGAATGCGCTTCTGCGGGGCCAGCGTGTCGCTCACGTGTAACTCCTTCTTCCCTTCCAAGACTACTTCTTCATACCGGGGTACAGTTCTTCGGCGCGCTGGCCGAAGCCGTAGGCGGCGGGTTTTCCGCCGTCGATGAGGTCTGCTGTCGCCAGCACCGTGATGACGGCGCCCGCGCTGGTTTCAATGCCGTCGACGGTTGTTCCCGTGCGGTCTGACCTCAGCTGGTGGATCAGCCCGCTGTTGCCCAGCGGTCCAGCAACTACGAGCGGCAGTGTGCCCTGCATTTCTCGGATCGCTTCGATGTAATCGCCGGTGTCTTCGGCGGGCTCAGCTGTTTCCCCTTCGCGTGCCTGTGCCACAGCGGTCCCTTCGCCGGCGACAAAGACAAGCGCGTCGACTTTGCCCGCCTTGCCGCCGGTGATCCGGCCGTGGTCGCGCAGGATCTTCAGGACGTCTTCTGCTTCCTCTTCCGACAGCGAATCGGCTGCGCTGCCAACACCCCATACTTCGGTCAGTGCTCCGGCGACTGCCTGCGTGGGGTCTTGAAGGCCCGCATCCACATATTCGCGCAGGCTCTCGACCAGGTCGCCCTGCGGATCTTCCGCCGAAAATGTCGTCTTGGTGAAAGTGCCACCGTCAACGACTTCTGCGCCCGCGGCTGTCAGCTGCTGCTCGAGCCTGCGCACATCTGCGCCGGCGGCTTCTTCTGCGCGGATGATCGAAACGGTGTGGTCACGCATTTTGCCGTTGATGAGGTCCGGTGCGTTCGCTTCGACGAACTCGTTGAGGCTGCTGGTTTCCTCACGGCTCTTATCGAGATCACCGCGCAGGTTGTCACGGTCCTCGCGCAGTGCCTGCACTTGGTCCTGAAGGGACTGGCCGATGGGTGCTTTGAGGGGGCCTGCGCCCAGCACAATCCCAACAGCGAGCGCCAGGAACACCGAAAACAGGGAAACCAGATGGTAGCGGAAGTCGATCACGGGTTCTCAGCCTTGGATAACGGACGGTAGATGGGTGTGAAGCAGTGCGTCGGAGCGTGGGCTCCCGCCTCCGAAGAGTCCGAAGAAGCCGTCGAGCTGCGCGGCGATGAGCTCCAGCAGAAGGCGCCCGGACTCGGTGGCCGCCAGAGCTGCGGCGAGCGCCAGCAGGCCGGCCAGGGCGAGCACCAGCAGCTGCCAAGATCCTGCGCGCTGCCGATAGAGCAGCGACACTCCCTTGGCGTCGACGACGCGTGACCCGAGGATCATGCGGACCACATATGCCGACGGCTGGCTTTCAGCACCAGCGTGGGCGTATTCGATAACGGCCGGTGAGCCCACGGACACGATGAGCGGCGCTCCGAGGGCATCCGCCAGCAGAAGTCCCGCGTCTTCGTTTGTTCCGGCGGTTTTCAGGACGTCGTAGTGCAGTCCCTCTTTTTCCAAACGCTGGATGCCCTCGGCCGGGCGGTCTGGACCGTAGTGGGCGATGAGCACAGCGCCGGACAGAAGCGGCGAATCGCCCACGGCGTCGAGGTTGCCGATCACAATGTCGGGGCGGTGCCCGGCCTCGAGCAGCGCGTCGGCGCCTGCGTCAACGCCGATGAGCAGCGGACGGTATTCCCGAATGTAGGACTTGAGCATTGCCAAGTCCTCTTTGTAGTTGTACCCGGCGGATACGACCAGCGCTTGGCGTTTGAACATCGATTTGGGGATGTCCGGCAGGTCGAGTGCGCTGAAGAGGAGGTCGGGATGAGCGTGGACGAACGTCGCCATGTCGTCGACGAGGTCGGCGATGATCCCGCCGTGCCCTTTTTCAACAGATTCTGCAGTGTCCACGGGTCTATTCTTTCACGCCGTTGAAGGAGGATTTTTCCTGCGCGGCGATCGCCAGGAGTTCGTCTGCGTGTTCGCGTGCCGAATCGGATTCGGCCAGGCCGGACAGCATGCGTGCCAGTTCGTGTTCCCGTTCGTCCCGGCTGAGCACGGTCACTCCGGAGACGACGCCTTCTCCGGCGTCGTCCTTGGCAACCGTGACGTGGTTGTCCGCCCACGCGGCGACCTGCGCCAGGTGAGTGACGACGATGACCTGCGAGTGCCCAGCCAGCTGTGCCAGGCGTCGACCGATTTCAATGGCGGCCCGGCCGCCGACTCCGGCGTCGACCTCGTCGAAGACAAACGTCGGGAACGCCACACTGCGGGCCATGACCACTTCGATGGCAAGCATGACGCGCGACAGTTCACCGCCGGAGGCGAGTTTGCCGATTTCGCCGGGCACGGTCGATGAGTGAGCGGCGAACAGCAGCGACACGCTGTCGCAGCCGTGGGCGGCCGGTTCGGCTTCTTCGATTTCGAAGGTGATCGACGCCTTCGGCATGGACAGCGCGGCGAGTTCAGCACCGACAGCCTGTGAAAAGCCGTCCGCGGACTTCTTCCGCTGTTCGGTCAGCTGCGCGCCCTTCTCGAGCATGTCCGCTTCGGCGGCTTCGACCTGCGCATCCATTGTTGCGAGGCTTTCACCGGCTTCGCGCAGCCGCAGGAGTTCCTCACCGGCCTGTGTTTCAAACGCCAGAACCGCCGAGGTGTCCTCACCGTAGGCGGACAGGGAGCCGAGGTCTGCACGCCGCTGTTCGATGTCTTCGAGTGACCTTTCGCCGAGCTCGTCAAAGCCGGACAGGTATTCACTCAGTCGTGCCGCCCGGTCTGACAGCTGCAGACCCAGGTCGGTCAGAGCCGAGGCGTGCTCCGTGAGGGTTTCATCCGCTGCGGCCGCCTGGTTCAGCTGTGCGGCGGCCGCATTGACCTGGTCAACAGCATTGGCGGCGTCGTCCCAGTCGGCACCGGTGAGTGCCGCCTGGGCCACCGCGACTGCGGTTTTGAGTTCGTGAGCCGAAGCCAGCCGGTTGGCAAGGGCGGTCAGTTCGGCGTCTTCGCCCTCGAGCGGCCGGACTTCCTCAATCTTTTCGAGCGCGGTTTCCAGGAACTCAATCCGCTGTGCTCTTTCGGTCGAGGTGGCGGTAAGTTCGGCGTGCTCTTCTTTTAGGGAGGTCCACTTGGCGTAGGCCGCGGAGTAGGCATCGCGCACCTTGGCAAGTTCGTCACCGCCGTAGCTGTCGAGCAGTTCGCGCTGCCGGGTGCGGCTGCGCAGGGTCATCTGCTCGGACTGGCCGTGCATGGATACGAGTTCCTGGCCGATGTCTGACAGCAGGCCGGCCGGAACGGTGCGTCCGCCAGCGGTTGCCCGAGCACGACCGGACGCGGGAATTGTCCGAGTGACGATGAGTTCGCCTTCAGCTTCCCCGCCGGCGTCTTCGACTCGCTCAGCAACTGCGGGCTGGTTGTCGATATCGAAGATTCCCTCAACAACCGCTTTGTCTTCTCCGGCGCGCACAACGTGGCTGCCGCTGCGAGCGCCCAGCAGGAGGTCAAGGGCGGTGACGAACATCGTCTTGCCAGCCCCGGTTTCTCCCGTGACGACTGTCAGACCGGGAGAGAGCTCCACCTCGGCGGCCTTTATCACCCCGAGGTTCTCAATGCGCAGAACCTCAATCATCGCGGGCCCCCGGTCCGCGCCAGCCGGCGACCGGCAGCTGGAATTTGGCGACCAGACGGTCGGTGAACACGCCCTTGTTCAGGCGTGCCAGCGGCACCGGGACGGCCGAGCGGCGAGCTTCCACGCGTGCACCTTCCGGCAGGTCGAAGCGGAAGCGCCCGTCGCAGAAAAGGACAGCCCTTGTGCCGGGTGTAACGGGCTGGAATTCCACGCCCAGGGTTGAGGACGGCGACACGACCAGCGGAGTGGAGAACAGCGCGTGGGCTGAAATCGGCACCATGAGGAGCGCTTCGACGTCCGGCCAGATGATCGGCCCGCCGGCCGAGAACGCGTAGGCGGTCGAACCGGTCGGGGTGCCCATGATTACACCGTCGCAGCCGAATGACGACACGGGACGGCTGTCGACTCCGACAACCACTTCGATCATCGAGGCGCCACGGTCTTTTTCCACGGTTGCCTCATTGAGCGCCCAGTCTTCGTGGATCACCTCGTCGCCGAGGGTGACGGTGATGTCGAGGCTCATGCGCTGTTCGACGACGTAGTCGCGGGCGATTGCGGCTTCGACGGTGTCGTGGAGGTCTTTGCGTTCGGCTTCTGCGAGGAAGCCCACGTGGCCCAGGTTGATGCCCATGATCGGCACGCCGGTGCCGTGGAAGTGAGATGCTGCGCGCAGGATCGTGCCGTCCCCGCCTAGGACCATGACGAGTTCGGGGCCGGTTTCAGAGTCGAGTTCAGCGAAGTCGCTGAGGACCTCAATGCCGGTCAGATCCAAGTCGCCATAGGACGACAGGCTGGCGTATTCGCGCTGTGCGATCACCGGCGTGATTCCGCGGTCGATCAGGCTTGCGCACACAGTCTGCGCAGCCGCGCGGGCACTCTTGCGGTGCGGATGCACCACGACGACGATTCTTCGATTCACCGAGCCTCCTTGCCACCCAAACTATCAGCCCGGTTGCCCTCCCGCTCTGTTCGAGCGGGGGTGGTCAGCGGGTGCTCGGCTCCCGTGCGTATGTGCTCGGCAATGCTGGCAAGGTCGAGGCCCTCCCCCGCCGAGGTGGAGCTCAGGGGCCGCTGTGTCTGCCCCGTGTGCGCCCACAGGAAGTATTCGATATTGCCGGTCGGTCCCGGCAGTGAGGATTGAACGATCCCGCGCACGTGAGCTCCGAGACCGGTGACGTGTTCTGCAACGGAGCGCACAGCTTCGGCACGGTCCTGCGGATCGGTGACCACGCCGTGTTTGTCCAGGGCGCTGCGGCCGGCTTCGAACTGCGGTTTGACCATGAGCAGAAGATCACCGTCGGTGTTCTCCAGCAGCGGACGGGCAATGAGGGTCAGCGAAATGAACGACACGTCGGCGACAGTCATCTGCATCTTGTGACCGTCGAGCCAGTCCTCCGTGAGCTCCCGAAGATTATGCTCTTCGAGGCTCGTCACCGCCGGGTTTTCGCGGAGACTCGAGTCGAGCTGGTCCGTGCCGACGTCGACCGCCCAGACATGCTCGGCGCCTCGTGACAAAAGGACCTGAGTGAAGCCGCCCGTGGACGCTCCCGAGTCCAGGCACTTCAGTCCGGTGGCATCAAGTGCGAAGGCGTCGAGCGCGCCGATGAGCTTGTGAGCCGAACGAGCAACCCAGGGATCTGCGTTGTCCACGGTGATGTCGGCAATGTCACTGACTGGGACAGAGGGTTTGGTGGCGATCTTGCCGTCGACCGCGACCCGGCCGGCGCGGATTTCGCGTTGGGCTCGGTTGCGGGAACGGACCAGGCCGCGCTCCACGAGGGCGGCATCCAGGCGAAGCGTCATGATGCGCGCGCGTCGAGAATCGATTCGATGCGGTCAATCAGCGCTTCTGCGGCTTCAACCGCTTCTGGTGTTTCCGCGCTGAGAATCTTATCGAGCGCCGCCCGCAGGTTGTGCTCCTCGCGGTCCGGAGTGGGAGGCGGCTGCGGTTTCGCGCCGGGTGTCGTGGAGCCAATCATGCGAAGCGCTCCGGAAGGGTTCCAGCGTCCAGCGGGCGATCGAGGTGCGCAGACAGAGCGAGAGCCGCGGCTGTGGCGTGTGCGTTTGGTCCCGAGTGAACGATGCGGTCGTCTTCTACGTGCACGCGGGCTTCGCCGCACACGGCGGTCTCACCGTCGCAGCGGACGGCCGGGATGTCTTCGACGGCGGCGCGGACTGTGGCAATCGACGCGGTAATGACGTCGGGCTGCTGGCTTGGCGGCAGTGCCAGGGCCGAGTGGACGGAGTCGACGCCGGTGAGCACGAGGGCTGTCCGCATACCGGCTGCTTTGCCCGCAGCGATGTCGGTCGCGATCTGATCGCCGACCATAACGGTGTCGCTCATGTCCTGGGCTTGTGCTGCAAGAGTGAGCATGGTGGCTTCGGGTTTGCCGAACACCTCGGGATCGATGCCCGTACATTCCTGCACGATGCGCACAAAAGAGCCGTTGCCCGGGAAGAACCCGGTTTCTTTCGGCAGGCGGAGGTCAGGGTTGGTTGCACAGAACTTCGCGCCGGCGCGCACCGCGGCGATTGCGCAGCACAGATCGATGTTCCCAACATCAGCGGCAAGCCCCTGAAGAACAGCGTCAACTCGCTGCCTCTGGCTGTCGAGTTCGTCGACGAGGCCAGCAGTCGGCAGGACGGGTTCGAGGCCTGTCCGCTCCACACAGGCGGCGAGGAATTCGCTGCCGACGATGAGCACACGAGAACCCGCTGGCAGCACCTCGGACAGGGACTGTGCTCCCGCAATGGCGGACGTCATGACCTGACTGTCGGCAATGTCGACGCCGAAGCTGCGAATGTGCTCAGCCATTGCAGCGTTGGAGCGCGAAGCGTTGTTCGTGACGAAGGCGATGGGACTGTGAGCGGCGAGTTCGCTCAGCGCCGCACCGGCCCCGGGAATCTCCGCTTGGCCGGTATAGACAACACCGTCGAGGTCGAAAAGCCAGCCTGTCACAGGTCAAACATGGGAGGAGTGTCTCCCGGCTCCGGCTCGTCGTCCACGCTCGGCTGGTGCTTGGCTTCGGCGTCCGCGGTTTCCGGCTTTTCATCGGCTTTTCGCTGTTCCTGAGCAGCGTCGATGTCGGCCATGATTTCGGCCATTTCCTCGTTGATTTCGTCTTCGAGGGTGTTGCCTTCGGCCACAGGAACAGGCCCATCGTCAGCGGGCGCTCCTTCAGACTTGTCGTCCCCCACGGCTGGTCCGGCTTCCTCGTCTTTCTCTGTCCCAGCATCGCGCAAGTCTGAGTCAGCCGAAACGTCTTCAGCAGGTTCAGTGCCCGCGGATTCCGCGTTATCAGACGCCTCCTCGGCCTGCTCGTCTTCGGCGGGGTCTTCTTCGGTCTGCTTGTCGTCGGCGGCTTCGTCTTCGAGTTCTTCTTCGATGACGATGATGTCGACTTCTTCAGAGGCATCGGTCAGGCCGGTGCGTTCGGCGGTGACCTGAGCGAGTTTGTCGTACTTGTCCGCGGTTTCGCTGTCGCCGCTGACGCGCAGCAGATCTGCGTAGGCCTGCAGCAGGCGGATTGCGCTTGCTGGTTTGTGCCCGGTGAATCCGACGTCTTCGATCGTCTTGCGGGCCGTTTCAAGGTCACCCAGGTCGGAGTGAGCTCCCGCGGCGACGATTGCCAGTTCGAGCCAGATGTCTTTGCTCAGATCATTGCGATTGGCATCCGCGAACATGTCGATTGCCTTTTGGGGCCTGCCGCGGCCGCGTTCGGCATCGGCGATGACCGCGAGGTTGTCTTTTGAGCCGGTGATCCGCATGTGCGTGCGAAATTCGCGGGAAGCTTCGTCGTACAGGCCCTTGTGGTAGGCGACGAGGCCGAGTGCTTCACGGGCTGCACCGATTCGGCCTGCGCTGCGTGCGGCGGCTTTTGCGTGTTCGTAGGCCTGGTCGAGGTCAACGTCGAGAAGGAAGCCTGCAGCAACGATGTGCTTGGCGGTCCGTTCCGAGTTTTCCGCACTCAGGCCGCGCAGTTCGCTTTTGACGTGGCCGGGGAGTTCTTTTCCTGTGATGCCCTCAGGGATGGGAGGGGCATTGAAGCGTGGACGGTCGTCACGCTTTTTGGGGCGACGGTCCGAGCGCTTATTGTCTTTGAAGCGCGGTTTTCCGTCCCACTTCTTCCGACGGTCACCATCGCGACGCTCACCATCCCAGGAACGACCGTCACGGCGGCGGTCACCGTCCCACTTCTTCCGACGGTCACCATCACGACGCTCACCATCCCAGGAACGGCCGTCGCGACGGTTGTTCTTGCGCTCAGTTCCGGAATCACGGCGCTGGAAGCGGCTGCCGCGGTCTGGACGGCGTTCGCTGCGCTGTCCGTCGTGTGATGATGAATTCGCCACTGTTCTCCCCTATTGAAATCTGCAGGCTACAGTCTATCGTGGACGCGCTTACCAGCTAGTTTGAACGTTCAGAAACCGTGTGAGTTCAGATACTCCGAGAATTCGCGCACGATTTCGGCCGCGCTCTGTTCCCTACATTCGGCCCATCCAGTTCCAGCCCACAGGTTCTGCCAAGCGGCGTCATCGCCAGCTGCCGTCTTCAAAGAACCGACCAGGGTGTTCACCTGTGGGTAGCCGATCACGGCTTCAGAATCAAAGCGGTCAATGAACTCGTTGCGCAAACCCCTGGCTGGACGTCCAGAGAATGCACGCGTCCGTGTGGTTTCGGTGTAGGTGTCTTCTATGAGAGCACGGCGGTGGCAGGGTTTTGTCCCAGCCTCGTCGCTGGTGAGGAACCGAGTTCCGATCTGAACTGCGTCGACACCTCGATCCAGAAGGATTGCTGCGTCTGCGGGCGTCCCGATGCCTCCGGCCGCAACAAGTGGAAGGGTGACTCTGCTGCGAGCTTCGTCAATAAACGCTGCCAAAGGGAGCGTGCTCGGTTCGGCCGATTGGTCAAACTGTGCGCTGTGGCCGCCGGCCTCCGGACCCTGAAGAATCAGGAAGTCCGCTCCGTTTGCCTCAGCTTTGAGTGCTTCAAACGGGGTGGTGACGGTGATGCCGACGCGAATACCGACGGACTGAAGAGAAGAAACGACACTCGTGTCAGGAAGCCCAAACGTAAAAGTGCAGTAGCCAGGTTGGCGCTGCAGAACAATATCGACCTTCGCGTTAAAAGAATCGTCCGTGAACGAGGGAACAGCTGGCAGGTCTACACCAAGCTCGGCAAATGCTGGCTGCAGAGCATTTCTGTAGAAATCGAGATCTTCGTCCTTGGGGTGGTGCGACTCCGGAACGAAGAGGTTCACGCCAAACTGCCGGTCGCCGACATCGACAATCTGCTGGTCAAGGGACTGTGGGCTCAGATACCCGCCGGCTAAGAAGCCGAGAGCCTCAGCGTCACAGACCGCTTTGACCAAAGACGGTGTCGCCGGTCCGCCAGCCATAGGGGCTTGGATGATCCGAGTCGAAATAGCTGTGGCCATGAGGTAACACTACATAGCGTGCTGGATGATTTCAGCAGAAATGGGTGAAGGCCCTGCAGGTGCCCCGGGG
>NZ_KV789348.1:0-20620 GCF_001807555.1 Brevibacterium sp. HMSC08F02
ACCTTCACGCCTTGACTGTCGGCCATACGCCCACCAGTTGGACACCGCCACAGCCGACCTAGTGACGTCTGCCACAATTAACCGGTTCACAGAATAGGGAAGGACAGCTATGAGCACTCCGTCTGCAGCGCAGAGTCGCAGAGCCGCACTGGGTTCATTCGTCGGCGCGGTCGTCGAATGGTACGACTTTCTGCTCTACGGCCTGGTAGCAGCAACTGTGCTGGGGCAGGTGTTCTTCCCGGAGTCGAGCCCCGTCGCATCGCGTCTGGCGGCTTTCGCAACCCTGGGTGTGGGCTTCCTGTTCAGGCCTTTGGGCGGCATCATCTTCGGCCACTTCGGTGACCGCATCGGCCGTAAGCGGATGCTCGTGTGGACGATGACCATCATGGGTGTTGCCACTGCCCTCATCGGTCTGCTGCCCACATATGCGCAGATCGGCTGGGTGGCTCCGCTGCTTTTGGTGGTTCTGCGCTGTGTGCAGGGCTTGGCCGTCGGCGGTGAGTGGGGTGGTGCGGCAATGCTTGCCGTTGAGAACGCTCCGCGTGGTCTGCGCGCCCTGTTTTCGTCCGGTGTGCAGATTGGCTATTCGGTGGGTCTGCTGCTGTCGACCGCGGCGGTGTCGCTTCTCAACAGCGTCCTGTCTGACGAGGCGTTCACGGCTTGGGGTTGGCGCATCCCGTTTATCTTCAGTGCGATTCTGGTGGCGTTGGGCCTGTGGGTCCGCGCCGGGGTAGAAGAATCCCAAGAGTTCATCCAGGTCGAAAAGCGCCTGCAGCAAGAGGACGAACCTAAGCGTCTGCCGCTGTTCGAGGCGGTCCGCCGCTATCCGGCCCAGCTGGTGCAGATCATCGGTCTGCGGTTCATCGAGCTGTTCTCGATGTACGTTGTGACGACTTTTGCGCTCGCCTTCGCGGTCGACAACCTGGGCTTTGAGCGCCAGATCATGCTCAACGTCAATCTGTTCGTGGGCGGTTTGGGCATTTTGACGATCCCGCTGTTTGCCTACCTCGCCGACAGGTTCGGCCGTATGCGCGTGTACCTGTTCGGTGTGGTTGTCGGGGTGGTTTTTGCGTTCCCGTTCTTCTTCGCCTTGGATAAGGGTGCGTTCATCGGCATTGTCATCTGCGCGATCATTTTGGTGAACATTGCCCACGATGCTGTTGTGGCTGTTCAGCAGCCGCTTTTCGCTTCGATGTTCCCGGCTGAGTTCCGGTATTCGGGTGCTGGAACCGCCTATCAGGTGGCCGCTGCGGTTGCCGGTGGGTTCACACCGTTTATCGCCACGTGGCTGGTGGCAATCGGCAACGGTTCGTGGCTGGGTGTTGCGATTTACCTGGTTGCCGGCTGCCTCATTTCGGGCCTGTGCGGCATCTGGGTTGCGCGCACGCACCGGGAAGCTCACTGAGTGGCCGGCCGGTGCCGGCCAGATGAATAACGAGGTGCCGCTGCCCGGTTGCTGAACCTCCACCTCGTGAGGGGCGTAGCCTGGGAGTGACCTGCAGGTGTCGTTGGGAAGTGGAATGCTGCGGATATGACTGTGACTGCGCCGATCGTTGTCGCTTTGGTCCTGGCTTTGCTTGTCGGGGTGACGATTGGGCTGTTCGGCGGTGGGGGTGGGATTCTCACGCTGCCGATCCTGACCTATGCGGCGGGTTTCCCAACGGAGCAGGCGATTGCGATGTCGTTGTTCATTGTGGGGACAACGTCGCTGATCAGCGCGGTGCGGCATGCGTTCAGCAATCGGGTGCAGTGGAAGATCGGGACGGTTTTTGCGCTCGGTTCGATGGCAGGTTCGTTTTTCGGCGGGAAGCTGTCGGGGTATCTGCCGGGGACTGTGCTCATGCTGATCTTCGGGACCGTGATGTTTGCTGCGGGTATCGGCATGATTCGCCGCCGCCGAGGTGACACTGTCGAACGCCGCCCCAAGGTGTGGTTGGTGGTTGTGCTGGGCACGATGATCGGTGTGATTGCCGGTCTGGTTGGCGCTGGGGGAGGGTTCCTCATTGTGCCGGCGCTCGCCCTGGTGGGCGGTTTGGGTATGAACTTTGCGGTGGCCACGAGCGTGTACATCATTGCGCTGCAGTCAGCGGCTGGTCTGCTTGGTCACTTGGGACAGACGGAGATCCCGTGGGTGTTCACGCTGGTGTTCACGGGACTGTCGATTGTGGGTTCGATGATCGGGGCGTCGTTCATCGGCAAAGTGCCCGAAAGGAAGCTAAAGAAGGGCTTCGGAGTGTTCGTTCTGGCCATGGCGGTGTTCGTGCTGGGCGAGCAGATCCTGTCGGCGGTCTAACTTGTGTCAGTGCCTGCCGCTACTGTGTGACCATGAGCACATCAATCCGTGTAGTTGGGGCAGTCATTCACCGCGAAGGCCAAGTTTTGGCGTGCCGGCGCAAACCGGAAAAGTCCGCTGGTGGACAGTGGGAATTCCCTGGTGGGAAAGTCGAGTCCGGGGAAGATCCTCGGGTGGCTCTAGCGCGCGAGCTCAAGGAAGAGCTTGGATTGACTGACGCGGTAGTCGGCGACCTTGTCACGCGTGAAGTTACTCCGGTCGGCACAAACAACATCGATCTTGCCTGCTATTGGGTGACAACCTCAGCGGATATTTCTTCGAGCACGGATCACGATGCTTTTGAGTGGCTGGCGCCTGAAGACTTTGCCGCCGTCACGTGGGCAAAGCCCGATCTTCCCGCTTTGCAAACGATTGAACAAAGCGGATTCCCGGTGGAAGGCCAATCATGAACGTTCCAGAACTGCAGCCAGGCCTGTACGAAAGCCTTGTGACCACAGGGCTCGAGCGTGTTCTGCAAGAACATGATGGCCGCCTCGAAAGCGTTGTACGGACAATTGATGAAGCTGACCTTCCGCACGTTTTGTCGCGCTATGTTGCGCAGCACGTCGAAGACCAACTGAAGGCACTGAATACAACGGAGCAGCGCGTTGAGTTCGTGAACACGATTCTGGCGGGCATCCGGACGCTACCAGAAGAGGGTCAGCTGTCTCCGGGGCACAAGCCCAGGCAGCTAATGGGTGTGGCGAGGCCGCCTCTTCCGCCACCTACCCCTCCGAGCATCCCGTTGTCAGATGTCGCACTTCTGACGAACGCTTCGAGCGATCCCAGCCTGGGCCCCGTAATTACAAGCGAAATGCAGAGTGCAGATCGGGTCGACATCATCATGTCGTTCATCAAGTGGTCAGGCATTCGTCTTATTCACGATCAGCTGCTCGATCTGCGGCGCAGGGGAGTACCGGTGCGGGTACTCACAACCTCCTATATGGGTGCCACTGAAAAGAAGGCGCTCGACTTCCTGGTCAAGAACTGCGGGGCCGAAGTCCACATCAGCTACGACAACAAGACAACCCGTCTGCATGCCAAGGCATGGATTTTCCACCGGAACACGGGTTATGACACCGCGTACATCGGAAGCTCAAACTTGAGCCATGCGGCAATGGTTGATGGCCTCGAATGGAATGTTCGCGCCTCGCGGGTACAGACACCGGAACTGGTCGAAAAGTTCGAAGCAACCTTTGAAAGCTACTGGCAGTCGCCGACGTTCGAACCGTACGATCCAGAAGCTGACGGTGAACGTCTCGAAAAGGCACTCAACGAAAGCTCAACGAACAAAACTCCGGTTTCATTGTTGGCTAGTTCGCTCGACGTGCGCCCCTACCCGCACCAAGCCATCATTCTGGATGACCTCCAACACGAGCGCCAGGTTTTGGACATTCACAAGAACCTCGTGGTGGCTGCAACTGGTACGGGTAAAACCGTGGTTGCGGCGTTGGACTACCGCCGTTTGTGTCAGGACACCGACGGACCGCGTCCACGCTTGCTGTTCATTGCTCACCGGCAAGAAATTCTCGAACAATCCCTACGGACTTTCCGCGATGTCTTGGGCGATGGGTCGTTCGGTGAACTTTTCTCGAGCGGGTACCAACCCACAGCGTGGGATCACGTGTTTGCGTCGATTCAATTGTTCTCGAAAGAAGAACAACTCTCCCGCTTTGCGCCGGGACACTTTGACGTCATCATCATTGACGAATTTCACCATGGCATGGCTGATTCGTACAGCAGGCTCATCAGCCACTTCACTGAGTACCGCGAATTTCTTGGCCTTACCGCGACCCCCGAAAGGGCGGACGGGCAGAACATTGTTGCGCACTATTTCGGCGGCCGCATCGCCAGCGAGCTCAGACTGTGGACAGCGTTAGATAACGACCTCCTAGTGCCGTTTCACTACTTCGGGATTGCTGATGGTGTCGATGTGTCCGATGTTCAGTTCACAGCGGGTGGTTACAGTGTTTCCGGCCTGAACAAGCTATACACAGGCAATGATGCCCGTGCCCGGAAGATCATTGAGGCAACCACCGACATCGTCTCTAACACCAGCACTATGAAAGCCCTCGGCTTCTGTGTGTCTGTTGAACATGCCGAGTACATGGCGCGAGTCTTTAACGAAGCTGGTATCCCATCCGAAGCTGTCACGGGACAAACGCATCCAAGCATTCGGACTGAAGCCATCGAAAAACTTGCTCGTGGCGAACTCAATTGCCTCATGGCTGTCGATATATTCAACGAAGGCTTCGACCTGCCTGCGATCGACACCATCCTCATGATGCGCCCAACCCAGTCGGCCACCATCTTTATGCAGCAGCTGGGCCGCGGCTTACGCCGCTCTCCAAACAAGTCGGTCCTTACGGTCCTCGACTTCGTTGGTCACCAGCACAAGAATTTCCGCTTTGACATCAAACTGCGTGCGCTCACGGGTCAAGGGCGAAAGAGTCTCCAACAAGCAGCCAAGAAAGGGTTCCCGTTCCTGCCGGCGGGATCGCAGATTGTGCTCGACTCAGTGGTGCAGGAAGAGGTTGTGAGCAACCTGAAGAGTCAGCTTGACATGAAGATCGGTGCCTTCCTGGCGGATGTTCACGAAAACTCTTCAGAGATTGAGAGACAGCAAGGCCTGCGGCTGAAGGAGTACCTCGACAGGACGGATCGCGATCTATCAGCTGTATATAAAGCCAGCGCCAAACGCACGTACAGAGGGGGAACCGGGCCCAACTCGTGGCAGCAATATGAAGCCTGGGCCAATACGCGAGGCAGTTTTCGCCCCAGTGTTGCCGAACAGCTTCTGCTTGAGCGGATGCGCAGTTTTGTGCACGTTGATGACCCGGATAGGTTCCGCGGCTATCGGCGAGTTCTGAACGCAGACGCTGTAACACCCGAGCTTGCGCGGGATCCGCTGGCACTCATGTTGTACTACTCGTTCTGGCCAAGCGGGCACTCGGAGGGCATTGAAGCAGGACTCGAACACCTCCTGCGTGCTGATTATGTGCGTGACGAACTGGGCCAGATCATCGAGTTCCAAGAGTCCCGTTCGCGGGTGGTCCCGCAACCCCTAAGTGGTGGTCTGGACACTCACCCGATCCGCAGTCACGCAACATATTCACGTGAAGAACTACTTGCGGGCCTGGGTGTGGGATCACTCAACAGCGAAAAACCCGGCAGCATCCGCGAAGGCGTCAAATGGGTTCCCGAACTGAAAACCGACATCCTTCTAGTGACCCTGAACAAGTCGGCAGCTGACTATTCGCCAAGCACCATGTACCGCGACTACGCGTTGACGGAAACGCTTTTCCACTGGGAATCACAAAGCCTCACGCGGGCTGAGTCACCCACTGGACAGAGGTACATCAACCACGAACGTGATGGTTCGAACGTCGTGCTGTTTGTGCGTGAATCCAAGGTCGGTGAGATCGGAACCGCACCGTACACCTGCCTGGGTAATGCGCGGTACGTCAGTCATGAGGGCGAAAAACCCATGCAGATCGTGTGGGAGCTTGAACGACCAATGCCAACGCGGCTGTTCGAAGCTGCCAAGGCGGTTCAATAAAACCTGCCGAACAGACCGCTGCTGCTATAACACCTCGGCGGTCCACCCAGAACCCGCCAGACCACCCAATCCCGTGCGCCAGCGCACTGTCCTTGCTAAGGTATCGGCCGTACGACAGGGGAGCGCCTCGGATCAAACCTAGAGATCCGAACAAGGGCGCTGAGAGTGCGATGCCGCAGACCCTCGAACCTGCCCGGTTAGCACCGGCGAAGGAAGTCGAGCACACTCTTGACCCCTCCTTGCCTTGAGGAGGACTCATGACACAGGACAACCGTGTCCAAACCGGACACACAAACAACCACACCAACCCAAGCAACCCGAACACCACCTCGTCATCACAGACGAAAAACCCACAGCCGCAGAACCGCCAAACAAAAACCAGCCTGCGCTGGCGGACCGTTGACATCATCGTCACCGTGGTCATCGCAGTGGCCGTTGGCGTCATCTTCTGGGGAGTCGCCGCCATCTGGGGCGTTTTCGAACTCTGGACCGTCGCATTCCCACCGCTGGTCGGCCTGTTCGGCGGCATCTGGGTGCTCGCAGGCCCACTCGCCGGAATCATCGTCCGCAAACCCGGCGCCGCCCTCATCGCCGAAACACTGGCCGCTGCCGTCGAAGCCGTGCTGGGCTCCAACTTCGGTTCAACCGCCATCATCTCCGGCCTCCTGCAGGGAGCCGGCGCCGAAATCGTGTTTCTCGCCTTCCTCTACCGCAAGTGGAACCTGCCCGTCATGCTCCTGTCCGGCCTCGGAGCGGGCATCACACTGGTTGTCGGCGAAATCGTCATGTACTACGCCAAATGGGCTATGACATTCAAGGTCGTCTACGCCGTGTGCGGAATCGCATCCAGCATTATCATTTCCGGATTGGGTGCATGGCTCCTGTGGAAGGCAATCGTGCCCACAGGCGCACTGTCAGCCTTCGCTTCCGGGCGAACGACAACCACACCCCGCCAGCACACAACCCCCAACCGCACATGAACTGAAAGACCTCGATGACCCACACCGCACACACCACGCCCACACGCAGCCTCACATGGCGCACTGTTGACATCATCGTCGCGGCGGTACTCGCCGTCGCACTCGGTGCCGTGTACTTCGCGTGGACGTCCCTGCGGCCGGTCATCGACGTCCCGTTCAACCTCGTGTTCCCACCCACCACGGGCCTAGTCGGCGGCCTTTACCTGCTGGCCGGGCCCGTGGGGGCACTCATCATCCGCAAACCCGGCGCCGCGATCGTGTGCGAACTCATCGCCGCTGCAACCGAAGCTCTCCTGGGTTCCGTTTTCGGCCCGGTCATCCTGTTCACCGGCCTGTGCCAGGGCATCATGACCGAACTCGTCTTCGCCCTGACCCGCTACCGCCGCTACACCCTCGGCATTTCCGTGCTCGCCGGCCTCGCACCCGCCATTTCGGTGTCCATCACCGACAACATCTTCTGGAACGCCGGCTGGGCCTTCGAATGGCAGCTGGTCTTCGCTGCCTGCGCCCTGGTCTCCGGCCCCGTATTCGCCGGCCTGGGCGGCTGGTTCGTCTACCGCGCCATCCGCCGGACCGGAGTGCTGACCGGATTCGCATCCGGCACCGACCCGCGCCCGAGGCGCCGCTCGCCTCACGCCGCCTCCTCACCCGAAGGGGCGGGTCACCGGGGGAGCCCCTCAGAAAGCGAAAGTCCCGCAGATTCGTGACCACCACCTCGTCATCCCGACCCGCGGCAGTATCCGCCCGCGGGTTCACCTGGTACCACTCCGGCCGAGCCGAACCGGCCGTTTCCGACCTCGACCTTGAAATCCCAGCCGGCCAGAAAGTTCTGCTGGTCGGCGGTTCCGGCGCTGGAAAATCAACGTTCCTTCACGCCGTTGCCGGTGTCCTGCCTGATGAATCCGGCGAACAGTTCGGCGAACTCCTGGTTGACGGCCTCCCACCGGACCCCGCCCGCGGAATCTCCGGGCTTGTTCTGCAAGACCCCGATTCGCAGGTGATCCTCGCCGAAGTCGGCGACGACGTCGCCTTCGGCATGGCCAACGTCGGCATCCCAGCCGCAGACATCGCACGCCGAATCCCCGAAGCCCTCGACATTGTGGGCCTCGACGTCCCGCTGACTCACCCGACGGCAGCCCTGTCCGGCGGGCAGAAACAGCGTCTGGCCATCGCCGGGGTTGTCGTCATGCAGCCGGGCCTGCTGGTGCTTGACGAACCCACCGCCAACCTCGACCCGGCAGCCGTCGAATCCGTGCGCGACTCCATCATCGCCGCGCAAGAAGCCACTGGCGCCACCATGCTGATCGTCGAACACCGCCTGCCGGTGTGGACCGAGCACGTCGACCGGATCGTGGTCCTGGGTCCCGGCGGTGTGCTCGCCGACGGCAGCCCCGACACCATCCTGGCCGACCAAACTCTGCGCCCCTCACTGGAGGCAGCCGGGCTGTGGCTGCCCGACGCCGCCCTGCCCACGCCGTACGTGCCGACCATTGGCGAAACCCTCATGACCGCCGACGGCCTGGGCGTTCAGCGTGAAAACAGCGAACCCGTCGCCGAACTGACCGCCGCCATCCACGCCGGCACAGCGCTCGCCCTGACCGGCCGCAACGGTGTCGGCAAATCCACCACCGCGCTGACCCTGGCCGGTCTGCTCAAACCCGCCTACGGCCAGCTCACCGCGGCAGACCAGCTGACCACCCTCAACGGCACAGTCCGCCAACCCAAACACAGTGACCCCTTCCGGTGGAGCTCCCGCGAACTCGTGCCCCGCATCGGCATGGTGTTCCAAGAACCCGAACACCAATTCCTGCGGCCAACTGTGCTTGACGAACTGCGCTTTGGCCCGCAGCGCGCCGGCTGGGATCCCCAAGCGGCAGACGACCGCGCCGAACAGCTCCTGGCAGCGCTGCGCCTGGAACATCTGGCTGACATCCATCCGCAGCAGCTCTCCGGCGGTGAAAAGCGCCGCCTGTCAGTGGCCGCAATGCTCGCCGCCAGGCCGCGCATCCTCATCATCGACGAACCCACCTTCGGCCAAGACGCCCGCACGTGGCGAGCGCTCGCCGAACTCGTCATCGACGAACTGCGCGCCGGCCAAGCGGTCGTGACCGTCAGCCACGACGAACCCTTCATCGACACCCTGGGGGCGGTACGCTGTGAATTCGCCTGACAACACTCCAAACACCACCGCCCAGCCGACCCCAGCACCCGGTGAGGGTGCGGCGGGCAGCCCGGCGGCGCCTCGTGCCGTGATCCTGCCCCGCTCAGCAGCTCCCGTGCAGGTGGACCTGCTGGTGCCCATTCGCCGGCGCACCGCCTTTGTGCGCGCCAACCCGCTGTCGAAGATGGCGCTCGCGTTCATCCTCATGTGCGGTGTGCTGTTCAGCATCGACATCGTCAGCGCATCCGTCATGCTGGCCCTGCAGGTGCTCCTGTTGCCGTTGACGGGCCTGCGGATCGGCGCGATGCTCAAACGCTTGTGGTTCCTGCCCGGCGCGGCCCTCATCGCCGCCTGGGCCACAACAATCCTGGCGGAGAAAACCGGCGACGTGCTGGTGCACATCGGTCCACTGCTCATCACCACCGGATCGCTGGCCTCCGGTACCGCAATCGGCGTGCGCGTGCTGGCGCTCGCCCTGCCTGGAATCGCCATCGCATCGACCGTCGACCCCACCGACTTGGCCGACGCACTCGTGCAGAAGCTGCACCTGCCGGAGCGGTTCGTCATGTCAGCGCTCGCCGCCACCCGCCTGGTCACGCTGTTCACAGCCGAATGGCAGACGCTGTCCTTTGCCCGCCGCGCCCGAGGTGTCGGCCCCGACACGCTGCTCCGCCGGCTTGGGGGAGTGGTTCCGGTGGCATTTGCGCTGCTCGTCCAGGCAATCCGCCGCGGCACCCGCCTGGCGATGGCCATGGAAGGCAGGGGCTTTGGCACCAGCCGCCGCACCCAGCTGCGCCAGTCACACTTCCACCCGCGGGACGCAGTGATTGTTGGGGTTGGGGTTCTTATGAGTGCGGCAGCCATTGGAGCGGCCGTTGCAGCTGGGACGTGGAACCTGATCCTCACCTGAGGCGGCCTCGCCAGTGCCAGGGGTTGCCGTTCGCGGCCGGGGTGACCGGCGGCTGCGGCTGACCGAGCCTGCGATCACTGGAAGAATGAGTGTGTGAGCACTCAGCAGAACACACCCGTGACAGAAGAAGACCGCCGCATAGCCCTCCGGCGCATGCGCACCCTGGCCACCGGCCTTCTGGTGGCCGCGGCGCTCATCTGGTTGGCCACCGTCATCTTCACCGACAGCACGGGCGTGTGGGGCTTCGTCAAAGCCGGTTCCGAGGCGGCCATGATCGGTGCTCTGGCCGACTGGTTTGCCGTCACCGCGCTGTTCCGCCACCCGCTTGGTCTGCCGATTCCGCACACCGCGATCATCCCGCGCAAAAAGGATGTGCTCGGCGAAAGCCTGTCGGCGTTTGTCGCATCGAACTTCCTCACCTACGACACCGTCGCCCCAAAGGTGGAATCCGCTCGTGTCACACAGCGGGTCGGCGCGTGGCTGAGCAAACCCTCCTCGCAGGATGCGGTGGTCCGCCGAGCAGGCATGGGCCTGCAGTACGTGCTCGATCGGGTTGACGACGACGCCGTTGCCGACCTCACTCGCGACGTCCTCGTTCCCCGGCTCATCCAAGTGCGCAAAGCACCTGTGCTGGGCCGCCTCATGCAGGAGATCGTCGCCGATGGTGCGCACGAACACCTGGTCGACCTCGTTGCCGGGGAAGCTCACTCCTGGCTGCTGTACAACCCGCAGGTGGTTGATGACATCGTCAGCCAGCGCGCCCCCGAATGGGTGCCCAGGTTCGCCAACCGCATGGTGTCGGACAAACTGCACCGCGAAATCGTCGGCTGGATCGCCGATGTGCGCGACAACCGCAGCCACCGCGCTCGCGGAGCGCTCAACGAATGGCTGACCGGCATCGGCACGCAGCTGCAAGAGGAATCCTCACTGGCTGAGCGGGTCGAGGCGACCCTGGCTGACATGCTGTCGCGCGAGGCGGTGGTCACCTCGGCTGTTGCCATGTGGGAATCGACATCCCGCCTTCTGCGCGAATCCGTGCTTGACGCCGACGGCACCGTCCAGCAGAAGCTGCGGGACGGGCTGGCCGAATTCGCCGCCCGCATGACAGACGACGAAGCCTTTGCGAACAAGTGGAACCACACACTGGCCGTCGCCGTAGCCGACGGCGTGGAGTCCTTCGGCGGTGAGCTCACCAGCGTCATATCGGACACGATCGCCAGCTGGGACGCACGCGAAGCTGCTGAAAAGATCGAACTCTACGTGGGCAAAGACCTGCAGTACATCCGCATCAACGGAACCGTCATCGGCTGCCTGGCGGGCCTGCTCATCCGCACCGTCGCAGTGCTCATAGGGGGTTGAGCCTGCCGCTGACCAGGTGACCCCAGCCCAACCGGGCGGGGCGGAGGAGGTGCCCTCCACCTCGTGAGAGGACCGGACCGGTCATGTCCGTGGGTGGCCCTATGATGGTGAGCCGCGGGGAAGCCCGCGCGTAGGGGGAGAAAGACTGATGGCAGACAACACATGGGAACACGCAGACGCCGGTCTGCGCACACCACCGCAGGACCGTGACGCCGAAGCCAGTGTGCTCGGCGGCATGATGCTGTCAAAGGACGCAATTGCGGACGTTGTCGAACTCCTGCGCGGTGACGACTTCTACATCCCGTCGCACGAAACCATCTACAACACCATCCTCGACCTCTACGCCGCTGGTGAACCCGCAGACGCCGTGACCGTGGCCAACGCCCTGTCCAAAGCCGGCTCCATCGCCCGGATCGGCGGCCCCGCCTACCTGCACACCCTCATTTCGTCCGTGCCCACGGCAGCCAACGCCGGCTTCTACGCGAACATCGTTCGTGAACAGGCCATGCTGCGCAAACTCGTCGAGGCCGGCACCCGCATTGTGCAGATGGGCTACGACGCCGAAGGCGACACAGAAGACCTCGTCAACCGGGCACAGGCCGAAATCTATTCCGTCACCGAACGCAACGCATCGGAAGACTACGTGCGGCTGTCAGAAGTTCTGGGGCCCACAGTTGAAGAAATCGAGCGCTCCGGAGCCCACGACGGCGACACCATTGGTGTACCCACCGGCTTCTACGAATTCGACGAACTCACCAACGGCCTGCACGCCGGGCAGATGATCGTCATCGCCGCCCGCCCCGGTATGGGCAAATCAACGCTGGCCCTGGACTTCGCGCGCTCTGCCGCCATTCATAACAGCCAGACCACCGTCATCTTCTCGCTGGAAATGGGCCGGCAGGAACTGACCATGCGCCTGCTGTCAGCCGAATCCGGCATCCCACTGCAGGCCCTGCGCCACGGCGACCTCGACCAGAGCCGCGACTGGACCACCCTGGCCAACACCATGGGACGCATCAACGACGCCCCGCTGTACATGGACGACTCCCCGAACATGGCGCTCACCGAAATCCGGGCCAAGTGCCGCAGACTCAAACAGCAGCATGACCTCAAAATGGTCGTCATCGACTACCTGCAGCTCATGACCTCCGGTAAGCGCGTCGAATCACGCCAGCAGGAAGTCTCCGAATTCTCCCGTTCGCTCAAACTGCTGGCCAAGGAACTCGAAGTCCCCGTCATCGCACTGTCCCAGCTGAACCGTTCGTCCGAACAGCGCACGGATAAGCGCCCTATGGTGTCTGACCTGCGTGAGTCCGGTTCGATCGAGCAGGACGCCGACATGGTTCTGCTGATCCACCGCGAAGACGTCTACGACCCTGAATCGCCGTCGGCAGGCGAAGCGCAGATCATCGTCGCCAAGCACCGAAACGGACCCACCGGCGAAATCACCGTCGCATTCCAGGGCGCGAAGTCGCGCTTTGCGAACATGCCGCGGTAAGCGCGAGCGTTTGGTGCCCGGGAGCGGCAGGCGACCGGCACCTCGGGCCCGAAAACGTTACGGAACCGGCACCTGAGAGCCGACTCGGAAAAGTGTGCATAAACGCTGGACGGGGTAGACTGAGCGTGAATGTCCTAATCCGCTTTAGTGAAGAGGTCACTTATGCAGGTCATCGGTGCCATCATCGCCCTCATCGTTTTCGTCGCCATGTGGGTACTTCTGCCCGCTCTGTGCGTCGCAATCGGCTGGGTTATGTGCTGGATCTACGAGCTTGGCCGCCGCGCGTTCTTCAACCACGCAGCGCACCAGTCAAAGATTGATCAGCTGGCAAAGACCACCAACTGAACTAGTTGAGCTGAAAGCCGGTCCGCCTACCGCGGACCGGCTTTTTATGTCTTTTTTCAACCGTTAACCACTAATCCGAAAGGAGCGAGCGATGATTCTGTACGGAGTCGCCGCGCTCGCCGCAAGCGTGCTGGCCGGCACCATCATCGGTGAAATCCTCGGCCAGCTTCTGGGCGTCGACGCCAACGTCGGGGGTGTGGGCTTCGGCATGATCCTCCTGATTGCGCTCACCACCTGGCTGCGCAGCAAAGGCAAACTGCCCGCCCCCACAGAACACGGCGTCCTGTTCTGGAACGCCATGTACATCCCGATCGTCGTCGCCATGGCCGCAATCCAAAACGTCTACGCGGCCGTTGGCGCCGGTCCTGTCGCCTTGGCAGCCGGTGTGGCCGCCACTGTCGTCAGCCTCGCCATGGTGCCGCTGCTGTCCAAGATCGGTGCTCCGTCTGAGCCTCTGCCGGACGTTGAAGAACCAACGGAGGCAGCCGAGCCAGCCGAAGCCACGGAAGGCAGGGGTCGCTGATGCTCGACGCTGTTGTTTCAGTTCTTGAAGACCTCGACCTGCTGGTGGCATTCGTTGTCGTCGCAGTCATCATGATCGTCTCCGGCTGGCTGTCGAAAACCCTCACAAAAGGACGCCTGCAGGCTTCTGCCATCGCAATCGTCTTAGGCCTGGTGCTCGCCTACTTCGGCGGCCTGGCCACCGGCGGCAAGAAGGGCATTTCCGACATCGCCATATTCGGCGGAATGGCCCTGCTGGGCGGGTCAATGCTGCGCGACTTCGCGATCGTGGCAACCGCCTACGGCATTGACGTGCGCGAACTCAAACGATCCGGACTGCCCGGTGCTCTGTCGCTCATCATCGGCGTTGTGCTGTCGTTTATCGTCGGCGCCGGCGTGGCGCTTGCTTTCGGCTACCGGGACGCAGAATCAATCGCAACGATCGGTGCGGGAGCCGCCACCTACATCGTCGGCCCCGTCACCGGAACCGCAGTCGGCGCATCTGAAACTGTGATCGCCCTGTCGGTTGCCGCCGGCCTGGTGAAGTCGGTGCTTGTCATGATCGGCACACCGTTCGCGGCGAAGCTCATCGGGCTGAACAACCCGAAGTCCGCCATGATCTACGGCGGACTCATGGGCACAACTTCCGGTGTCGCAGCCGGCCTGGCTGCAACCGACGAACGCCTGGTTCCCTATGGCGCCATGACCGCCACCTTCTACACCGGCCTGGGCTGCCTGCTGGGTCCGAGCGTGTTCTACCTGGCGGTCCGGGCGTTCACGGGCTGACTCCGGCTGAGCCATCACAGGATGATTTTGTAGCCCTCGTGGGTGGCCTCAAAGCCCAGCCGGTCGTAGAACCGGTGGGCGTCGGTGCGGGTCTTGTCGGTTGTCAGCTGCACAAGCCCGCACCCGGAATGGCGGGCGCAGTCGATTGCCCACCGCATGAGCGCGCTGCCCAGTCCCATGCTCTGGTAGTCGTCCGCCACGCGGACGGCCTCCACCTGCAGGCGCGACATGCCCTTCCGGCTGAGGCCGGGCAGGAACGTCACCTGGAACGTCCCGGCAAGCGGGACGGGCTCGCTTTCACCGGATTCTTCTGACGAGGCGCCGCGCGCCTCTCGCACGGTCAGGAGGGCATTGTCTGGGCTCGCCTCGATGAGGTCGAAGGCCCGCTCATAGGCTTCGGCATTCTCCTGCCAGCCCTCACGGCCGACCCCGAGAACGTCGTCGGTCAGAAGCTCGACGATTGGCCGGACATCGTTCTTCGTCGCCTTGGTGATGGAGAAAGTGCGGCCGGCAACGGTGACCTGCGAGGGAAGACAGTAGGAGAACATGCCGAAAGTCTAGGACGAAAGGCGACAGGCACCTCGGCAGCTGTGCATTTAATCGCGCAATGGAGGCAAAAACGGCGACTTTGCCTCCCTATTCCACCCAGTCAGCAGAAAAACAGCTGCGGGGGCGGCTGCGGATAAGTCCGCAACCGCCCCCGCAGCTGTTTCAGTTCGTGCAGGAACGTGCACTACACGCGGATCAGAGGAAGGCTTCGCCGGCCTCTGCGCGCTTCTTGAGGTATTCGGAAGGTGCGAAGCGTTCGCCGTACTTCTGCGCGAACTCTTCAGCGCGAGCAACAAAGGCCTTCATGCCGCCGGGGTAGCCGTTGATGTACTGGAGCACACCACCGGTCCAGGCGGGGAAGCCGATGCCGAGGATCGAACCGATGTTGCCATCGGCCACGGTCGTGAGAACGCCCTCTTCCAGGCAGTTGACGGAGTCGATTGCCTCAGCGAACAGCATGCGCTCACCAAGTTCGTGAATGTCGACGCCTTCGTGCTTGGAGTTGTACTTCTCACGCAGGCCAGGCCACAGGCGGGCGCGCTTACCGTCTTCGTATTCGTAGAAGCCTGCGCCGTCCTTGCGTCCGGGGCGACCTTCGTTGATCATCCACTCGACAACGTCCAGCCCGAACTCTTCGAAGCGCTTGCCCTCAGCCTGGTTGGCCGCACGGGTTTCGTCCGCAATCTTCTTGTTCAGGGTGAGCGTCAGTTCGTCCATCAGCTGCAGCGGGCCAGCGGGGTAGCCGGCCTGCAGGGCAGCCTGTTCGATCATCTGCGGTTCGACACCCTCGCCGACCATGCCGATGGCTTCCAGGAGGAACGTGCCGATGACGCGCGAGGTGAAGAAGCCGCGCGAATCGGTGACCACGATCGGGGTCTTGCGGATCTGCTGAACGAAGTCGAAGGTCTTCGCAAGCACAGCGTCCGAGGTCTTCTCGCCGCGGATGATCTCCACCAGCGGCATCTTGTCGACCGGGCTGAAGAAGTGGATGCCGATGAAGTCTTCCTTGCGCTCGACACCTTCTGCCAGTGTGGTGATCGGCAGGGTCGAGGTGTTGGAACCGAGAACAGCGTCGGGTTCGACAACATCCTGGATTTCCTGGAACACCTGCTGCTTGACGTCGACGTTCTCGAAAACAGCTTCGATGACGAAGTCAACGCCCTTGAAGTCCTCTGCGTCGCCGGTGGTGGTGATGCGGTCAAGCAGAGCCTGTGACTTGTCTTCGGTTGTGCGGCCGCGCTCAAGCGCCTTGGCTTCGAGCTTCCGGGCGTAATCCTTGCCCTTTTCGGCTGCTTCCTTCGACACGTCCTTGAGCACAACGTCGATGCCGGCCTTCGCGCTGACGTAGGCGATTGCGGCACCCATCATGCCGGCACCGAGAACACCGACCTTGGTGGCCTGGAACTTCTCAAAGCCCTCGGGGCGGGACTTGCCGGCCTTGATGGCCTGCATGTTGAAGAAGAACGCCGTGATCATGTTGGTCGACGTGGGGTGCGCCAGCAGGCTGATCAGGTAGCGCGACTCAATTGTCGAGGCGGTGTCGAAGTCCACGCGGGCACCTTCGACTGCCGCTGACATTGCGGCAAGCGGGGCCGGCATGGGCGCACCCTTGAGCTGCTTGCGCAGCTGTGCGGGAAGTGCCGCAACCAGACCCTGGTTGTCCTTCGGAGCACCGCCGGGGATTGTGAAGCCTCGTTCATCCCACGGCTTGACGGGTGCCGGGTTTTCCTTGATCCAAGCGCGAGCGGCTTCGTCCATCTGGTCCAGCGGAACGACGTCGTCGATCAGCCCGATGGCCAGTGCCTTTTCCTGGTCGAACGGCTTAGCCGGCAGGATGACGTTCTGGAGTGCCTTCTGCAGGCCGAGCATGCGGGTGACACGGGTGACACCGCCGCCGCCGGGCAGCAGGCCCAGGCTGACTTCGGGCAGACCCAGCTGGATGCGGCCGTTGTCAGACGCGGCGATCCTGTGGTGGCAGGCCAGCGCAAGTTCGAAGCCGCCGCCGAGTGCCGCACCGTTGATGGCTGCGACAACCGGCTTGCCCAGCTGCTCCAGACGACGCATGAGGGCCTTGGTGTATTCAAGCTTTTCGAATTCGGCTTCCAGAGCCTCTTGAGGCATGTTGAGGAAGCCGGTCAGGTCGGCACCTGCGAACCAGATCTTCTTTTTGGCGCTCTTGATGATGACGCCGGTGATCGAGTCGACTTCCGCTTCCAGACGCTCGACGGTCCCTTCGAGCGAGGTGAGGAAGTGCTGGTTCATGATGTTGGCGCCGCTGTTCGGATCGTCCATTGTGATGGTGACGATTCCGTCGGGGCTCTGCGACCAGTCGTATCCGGTGTATTCAGTCATGGTTTTTCCCCTCAGACTCGCTCGATGATGGTTGCGATGCCCATGCCGCCGCCGATGCACAGGGTGGCGAGGCCGCGCTTGAGGTCACGGCGCTCGAGTTCGTCCAGCAGCGTGCCCAGGATCATGGCGCCGGTGGCACCCAGCGGGTGGCCCATGGCGATGGCGCCGCCGTTGACGTTGACCTTGTCGTGCGGGATGTTGAGGTCCTTCATCCACTTGAGCACAACGGCCGCGAACGCTTCGTTGAGTTCGAACAGGTCGATGTCCTCAACCTGCAGGCCCGCAGTCTTGAGCACCTTTTCGGTGGCGGGGGTGGGGCCGGTGAGCATGATCGTCGGGTCCGATCCGGTGACGGCGGTGGCGACGATGCGGGCGCGCGGCTTCATACCGAGCTTGTCGCCGATGGCTTTGTTGCCGACCAGGGTCAGCGCGGCACCGTCGACGATGCCGGAGGAGTTTCCTCCGTGGTGGACGTGGTCGATCTTTTCGATGTGTGCGTACTTTTGCAGTGCAACAGCGTCGAAGCCGACTTCTTCGCCGAGCTTGGTGAAGGAGGGCTTGAGCTTTGCGAGGTCGTCCACGGTGGTGCCGGGGCGGCGGTGTTCGTCTTCTGCCAGAACGGTGAAGCCGTTCATGTCCTTCACGGGAACGATCGACTTGTCGAAGTAGCCGTTCTGCCAGGCGTTTTCGGCGCGCTTCTGCGATTCGACGGCGTATGCGTCGCAGTCTTCGCGGCTGAAGCCTTCCGTGGTGGCGATGAGGTCAGCGCCGATGCCCTGCGGGGCGAAGTAGGAGTGGTATGCCGTCTGCGGGTCTTCTGACCATGCGCCGCCGTCGGATCCCATGGGGACGCGGGACATGGATTCGACACCGCCGGCGAGCACCAGCTGGTCCCAGCCGGCCGAGGTCTTCTGGGCGGCCGTGTTGACGGCTTCCAGGCCCGAGGCGCAGAACCGGTTGAGCTGGACACCTGCCACGGTGTCGGGCAGGCCGGCCGCGATCGCTGCCGTGCGGGCGATGACAGCGCCCTGTTCGTCGACGGGGGTGACCACGCCGAGCACGATGTCGTCGATTTCCTTGGGGTCAGCCTCGGGGTTGCGCTCGAGAATGGCGTCGATGAGGCCGGTCACGAGGTCAATGGGCTTGGTTCCGTGCAGTGCGCCGCCGCGGTTCTTACCGCGCGGGGTGCGCACCGCGTCATAGATGTACGCGTCTGACATCGGTGTCCTCCGATCTGGGGAGCAGTTTGTGTCTAAGCTAACACAAACCAAACGATCGTTCAGTGGGATCTCGCGCATTGCACACACTCCGCGCTCGTAGCCTAGAAGCATGGAGACTCTCACCCCGCTGCCGGAAGATCCGAACCGCTATCGCGCCAAGCCGACGGTCATGGAAGCGCTGCGCTCGCCGAAGATTCTGTCGCGCGAGGTGCTGGCTGGTCTGGTGGTGGCTCTGGCCCTCATCCCGGAGGCGATTGCGTTCTCCGTCATTGCGGGTGTTGATCCCAAAGTGGGTCTGTTCGCCAGCTTCATCATGGCGGTCGTAACGGCGATCGTCGGCGGTCGGCCCGCAATGATTTCCGCGGCAACGGGAGCGGTTGCGCTTGTCATCGCTCCGGTTTCACGGCAGTACGGTTTCGACTACTTCATCGCCACCGTCATC
The DNA here is from genome assembly GCF_001807555.1 of Brevibacterium sp. HMSC08F02. Classification (NCBI taxonomy): domain Bacteria; kingdom Bacillati; phylum Actinomycetota; class Actinomycetes; order Micrococcales; family Brevibacteriaceae; genus Brevibacterium; species Brevibacterium sp. HMSC08F02. The sequence continues at coordinate 18,995 of NZ_KV789348.1, forward strand.
CTCGCCGGAATCTTCCAGGTGACACTGGCGCTGCTGGGTGCGCCGAAGCTCATGCGGTTCATCCCGCGCAGCGTGATGGTCGGCTTCGTCAATGCACTGGCGATCCTCGTGTTCATGTCCCAGCTGCCGCACCTGTTCAATGTGCCCAGCGCCGTTTACTGGCTGGTGGCAGCGGGACTCGTGCTGCTGATCGTGATTCCCAGGTTCCTGCCGAGTGTATGGGCGCCCCTCATCACAATCGTGGTCATGACGATCGCGGTGGTGTCCTTCGGCATCACCGTGCCGACCGTGGGTGATCAGGGCGAACTGCCCAGCAGCCTACCCGGCTTCTTCCTGCCCAATGTGCCGCTGACCCTGGAGACCTTCACAACGATCGCGCCCTACTCTTTGGCGATGGCAATCGTCGGTCTGCTGGAATCACTGCTGACCGCCAAACTCGTCGATGAGATCACGGATACGCACTCCCGGAAGGTCCGCGAAAGCATGGGCCAGGGAATCGCGAACATGGTCTCCGGGTTCTTTGGCGCGATGGGCGGTTGCGCTGTCATCGGCCAGACGATGATCAACGTCAAGATCTCCGGTGCACGCACGCGGATCTCCACATTCCTGTCCGGAATCTTCCTGCTGATCCTCGTGGTCACACTCGGCGACACCGTCGGCCGGGTACCCATGGCAGCACTCGTGGCGGTCATGATGATCGTCGTCTACCAGACCTTCGACTGGCGTTCGATCGCCCCGAAGACGCTCAAGCGCATGCCGAAGTCCGAAACTGCGGTCATGCTCATCACCGTCGTGTTCGTCGTCATCAGCGGCAACCTGGCGGTGGGTGTCGGTGCCGGCGTCATTGCAGCCGCGATCCTCTTTGTGCGCAAGGTGGCGCACTTTGCGGAAGTTGAGCGGCACCTCGACAGTGATCCGGACAGCGGCCGTGAGCGTGCCCGCTACACGGTCACCGGCGAGCTGTTCTTCGCCTCGAGCAATGACCTGACAACGCAGTTCGGCTATTCAGAAGACCCCGACCTCGTGGTGATCGACATGACGAAAACGCGGGTGTGGGACGCCTCGACCGTCACCGCGCTGGATGCGATTGTCACGAAGTACGCCGAACTGGGCACAGAGGTGCACTTCAGGGGCATGGACGATGTCACTCGACAGCTGTACGGACGGCTGAGCGAAGACACTCACTCCTCACGGTGAGGCGTGGCTACGGCAGGGGTCCCGGCGGCACACAGCAGCCCTCAGCCGAAAGAGATTGCTGAAGATAAGAATTCGACTGTTGACACAGGGTCTAGTCTGAAAGTGCAAGCTTCAGTTAAGCGTGAGGAGTATCCAAATGCTGAAGAGAAGAACTGCAACTGCTGTGGCCATCTCCGCCATTTCGGCGGCGTCGATTTTTGGTTGAGGGTGCGGCTAATGCCGCCCTCAGGTAAACCAAGTTTCAGCTTCTGACGAAGTTGGCCTGACTCATGGGGAGCTGTACCAAGCTCTAGCCGATTCTCCCCTTGAGAAAAAAGACGAGTACCTCAACGGAGAGGCCGTAACAACGTTCACCGCAGAGAACGGCGTGAGCATCAGCTTGCCTAAGCCTTCAGATAAGGGGCTCTTCCGGTTTCAGAGTGCGTGACG
>NZ_KV789349.1:0-23193 GCF_001807555.1 Brevibacterium sp. HMSC08F02
GAGGGGTCCTGGCTGGGCTCCTCGGTCGGGTCCTCCGTCGGTTCCTCGGTCGGGTCCTGCGTGGGCTCTTCCGTCGGCTTGTCGCAGTTGCACTTGGAGCCCACGCGGATCTTGCGCGGCTGCGGATCCTTCACGACCTTTTCGGAGGTTTCCGGATCGCCGACAGGCTGACCGTTCTTGAGTTTCCAGGTCTTGGTGATTTCCTTCTCGCCGAAGGCACCAGCCTGGTCCTCAACTACCTTTCCGACCTCAAGGTTCGGGTCGTACTCAATGAGGGTGTCGTACGGGGTCTTCTCCGTGTGCTTATCGGTAAGCGTGGATTCGTGGTCCTTAGCCGGGCCGACTTCGATGATCTGCTTGACCGGTTCCTTCACAGTCTCAGACTTAGGCTCGCCCTTGGTGACGTTGCCCTTGTCGTCAACCTCGACACCGACGGAGTGCTTGACCTCGCCGGGCTTGCCCTCCTGAACAACCTTGGTTTCACCCGGCTGCAGTTCAGGGTTAATGCGGACCTCAACACCGAACGGAGTCTGCTCAGTCCACTCGATCTGCGTGGAGGCGGGCTTGCCCTTGGTGCCGACCTTGATGATCTTCTTGACCGGCTCGGTCACACGCTCGGTCTCGGTCTTGGTATCCACAACCTTCGAGTTCTCGATGGTCTTGGTTGTGGTGACCTTGTCCTTACCGGGCTTGCCTTCCTGAACAGTTTCCTGCGTGCCGGCTTCCATCGTGTCGTCGAACTGGATTTCAGTTTCGAACGGCACTTCGACCTCGTATTCGGAAGTTTCGGTGCCTGTGGTCTTGGTACCCACACGGATGATCTGCTTGACAGGCTCCTTGGTGCGCTCAGTAGATACTTCTGGGTCGCCGTCCGGCTTGCCATCCTTGATCTTCTGAGTCGAGGTCACAACCTCGGTACCGGTCTGACCCTGCTGATCAACCTTCTGCTCACCCTCCTTGAGAGTGTTGTCGAAGACGATCTCGGTCTCGAACGGAACCGGCTTGTCAACCTTGGTCACCACAGTGGTGTCCTCAGCTGCCGGACCGTACTCGATGATTTCGTCGACCGGATCCTTCGTCTGCTTCTCCTCAGGCTTAACCGTTGCCTGGTCACCCTTAGCAGTGAAGTCAGCGGTGTAGGTCTTCTCGCCAGGTACACCCTTCTGGACGACCTTGATCTCACCCGGCTTCAGCTCCGGGTTCGGGCGGGTAACAACCTCGAACGGAACCTGGGCAGTCCAGGTCACCTTCTCGGAAGCCTCAGACGGCTTGGTACCAACCTTGATCACCTGGTCAACCGGCTGTTCAGTGACCTTTTCCTCGACGGCGGCTTTACCGTCCGGCTGGGAGTTGGTGACCTTCTGCGTCACGGTAATCGTCTTCTTACCAGGCTTACCCTCGGTCACAGTCTCCGAAGTACCAGCAGGCAGGTTCGGGTCGAACTCGACCTTCACTCCGAACGGAACCTCAGCTTCGACCGAGTTCTTGATCTCACCGGTGGTCTTGGTACCAACGCGGATCTTCTCCGTCGTCGGTTCCTTGGTGCGCTCAGTGGTCACTTCTGGGTCGCCCGAAGGCTTGCCGTCCACGAGCTTCTGGGTCGAGGTCTCAACCTCGGTTCCGAGCTCACCCTTTTGGTCGACGACCTTTTCGCCGGCCGGCAGGTTGGGATCAAACTCGACCTCGGTCTCGAACGGAATCGGCTTCTCTGTCTTAGTCACCAACTCGCTCGGAGCCAGACCCGGACCGTACTCGACGATGCGTTTGACGGGTTCCTTGGTGGTCTCTTCCTCGACTACCTCGGCCTTGTCGCCCTTAGCAGTGAACTTAGCCGTGAAGGTCTTCTCACCGTTTTCACCTTCCTGAACAACCCGGGTTTCACCAGGCTTCAGGTCAGGGTTCTCGCGAACCTCGGTCGGATACGGGATTGGCACCGTCCACGTAACTTCCTCGGCGCTCTTTGCAGGCTTAGTACCGACGACAACGACCTCGTTGACCGGAGCCTTGGTCTGCTCCCAGGTACCGTCCTTGTTCATCTTCTCCTTGCCAGGCTTGCCCTTGGTCTCAACCTTGTACTCGCCGGCAGGGATCGTGGCGTCGTACTTGTACTCGACCTGGAACGGAACCTCGCGTTCAGGCACTCCGAGGACGTTGACCACAGCATAAGTGATATCCGTAGAGCCGTCCTCGTAGGTCACAGTAACCGGAATCTTGACCTGATCGCCTGGCTTCGCATCCTCAGGTGCGGTTGCGGTGATCTGGCCATTGTCGTCAATGCTGACATTCCAACCGGCAGGAACATCGCCCAACTTGTAGGGGTTTTCCTTCGCGACATTCACGGTGTCCGGCTTCTCCAGTGCAATTGGCAGCGTTGCGGTTTCGCCCGGGTACACGGTCTGCACCGGATAGGACGGCTCAGCTTCCCAGTTGTTGGTCAGCTTCACCACGGTGGTGACTGGCACCAGCGGGGTGGAGCCGTCCGGAGTGTTCACAGTGACGTTGATGGTCTTCTTGTCACCCGGCTTGGAGTCTGCTGGCGGGGTGGAAGACACGACACCGGTGTTCGGGTCGACCTTGTACTTCCAGCCGTCAACTTCCTGCTCAAGGATCGGCTGATCATTGTCGTCCTTACCGAAGGAGAACTTGGAACCCTTAGGCGCATCCTGTACCTGGTGGTTCACAGCCTGGTTCGGGCCAGTGGTTTCCACGGAGTACGTCGGAGAGAAGTCGCTCTTCAAAACGACGACGGTGCCCTTGACTTCCTGCGGCTTGTCAGCGTTGTCGTAGTACGCGAGAACCGGGACGTTCAGGGTGTAGCCCTCAGGAGCGGTGCGCGGAATCGTCGTGGTGATTTCACCAGTGTTCTCGTCAATCTTGACGGTCCACGTGCCGCTGTCATCCGTGTGGGTGTACTCGGTCTTACCGTCCGGGAAGGTGTAGCGCTTCGGCGCTTCGTCGGTCGTGTTGCCGCTCAGGCCACGCTCCGGGATCTCAGGCTTGAGGGAGACCTTCGCAAGCGGCTTATTGGTGACCGTGTCGTAGGTCGGGATCTTGATGTCCACGATCGCCTGGAACTGGGTCTCGATCTCATCCGTGGTCTGGTCCGGGTAGGTTGCCTTGACCTTCGGGGTGATGATCGTGCCCGGCGCGACGGTGTCGTCCGCCTTCGCGGTGACCTTGCCGGTGTCATCGACCGTGACAGTCCAGCCCGCTGGAACAGTGGACTCGTCGATCTCGAACTTGGCCGGGTGAACCGGCTTGTGGCCCTTCATGATCGACTTGGTGCCCACCTGGGCGGTGATGTCTTCGTTCAGTTTGCCCTTGGCCAGGCCCGGGCGCACGAGGTCGGTGACCTGGGTGTTGTTCGGATCAACAACCACGAGGAGTTCCAGCTTGTCAGTGGAACCATTGGAGTACTCCACCGTTACGACAGGGCGAGCGAAGGTGCCCGGACGTGGGTTCTCTGGAGCGGTGACGGTGACGTTGTAGTCATCGTCCATCTCGACGGTCCAGCCCTCGTAGACGTACTTCTCGTCCAGGGTGACCTTGGCTTCGTAACCGCCGTCTGCCTTCTTCTTCGCCAGGTCCTTGATCAGGTCAGGGGTCTGGGTGAAGGTGACCTTCTGCGGCTCGGTAGCAATCGGACCGGTAGCGCTATCGACGCCGGAGATAATCGTGGCGTCCGTCTTGTCGTACTTCGGGGAGTGGTACTCGGTGTCATCCAAGGAGAATGCCTTGGAGTCGATGACGTTCGCCTTGTTGTAGCGGGTCAGCGAGTTGGAGCTGTCGAAGGCTCCATCATGTTCGAGCCACTCATTGTTGTTCTTAGCTGCGGCCTTGAGCTGGTCCACGCTGCGCGGCTTGGCCAGAACGGAGAAGTTCACGTTCTTGTCGGTGGCCAGGTCGGTACCGCGGTACTCGGGCCACGTGAAGTAGATGTCGCCGTTGTCCGCGATACGTAGCAGCTTCTCGCCGCCGGATGCCGCGGGGTCCGTGGTGCCGATGAACTTGCCGTTGCCGTCGTAGGCCTCCACAACCATGCGGGACATGGAGTCATCCGTGCCGCCGTTCACCACAGCTGGAACGTTGATCTTACCGACCTTGGTTTCGGTGTCAGGGACGATGACGTGCTTCTCGAAGTTCTCCCACGACACCGTGATCGGGTTACATTCGATGTTCTCGCTCGGCCACGGGTTCACGACGGCCGTCAAATTTGCATTGTCTCCCTGGGTGGCCCTCGGCGTTGGAGGATTGTCCTGCTTATAGTTACCCTGCCAGGCGTAGCGCACCGGGTTCGCGGCAGTAGCCTCAGCGAACTGCTTGACTTTCGCATCGGTCAGTTCCGCGTTGAGGTTCAGGTTTCGCTGTGGGCCAGAAGCAGTAATACCGAGGATTTCGTCGGCCTTGTGCGTAACCTTCTTATCGACAAAGGTCTGACCAGCATCCATGGCGGCAATTTGAGCTGCATCGAGGTAGCGGCTCATATTGCCTCCACTGGTAAAGCTCCAGTCAGCGAACGTGCGGTCCTTCGAGTTATCAAAGGCGACGCTCAAGCCCCACCGGGTTTTGTTGGGGCTGGTCGCGCTCGGCTCAGAGGTATACCAGCTGAAACCAGCCTGGCTGCCACTTTCAGAGTTCTCCGAGACAACACACGATCCGGCCGGCAGGTCGGAAGCCTTCTGCTTGTCCTTCTCTATCGCGCCGGACTTGTCGCGGATACCTCCGCTGAATTCTGCAGCCGCAGCCGAATCGCCAGACATCAAGCTGGGTACGGCAAATGCCCCGGCCGTTAATGCAAGGGCTGACAGAGCGGCAATCGGGGAGCGCAAGAAGCGCCTCCGCTGTGTCGAAGATTTCGAGGAACTCATCCCTCAGTCCTTCCATATATTTCAAGCGACACTCACAGTGACCCCAGAAGCCGGGGGGAGCGTCGCTCCTGCTGAGTCGGCACTGCAGATGACGCAACACGGCCGCCCGCAGGCTTGACATTCGCCGCTAAGGATACCTTATGCACCTGATCAGCAGTGTGTGGTACCGCGCAAAGCGAGCTGGTTTGTGCGGGATGTCGCCGAAAGCTGTTTGACAGTGAGAATAGGATCACATTCAGACCCCTGACCCCACGTTTAGGAAACGAGTGACTATGACTGAATTCGAGCTGCGCAAGCGCCAAGACCTCACCGCACCGGCCCTCCGTCAGGCCGTACTCGACAAGCCCGGTTTCGGCGAATACTTCACCGACCACATGTCGCACGTCCGCTACACGCACGACCAAGGATGGCACGCACACGAAGTCATTCCCTACGGACCCCTGACGCTGGATCCCGCCGCTGCGGTTCTGCACTACGCACAGGAAGTCTTCGAAGGTCTCAAGGCCTACCGCCACGCCGACGGCTCCATCTGGACGTTCCGCCCCGAGCGCAACGCGGCGCGCATCAACCGTTCGGCTGAACGCCTGGCACTGCCGCAGCTGGACGAAGCAGACTTCCTCGAATCAATCCGCGCGCTCGTCAGCCTCGACCGCGATTGGGTGCCCACCCCAGCCGACGCTGCCGACGAAGTTTCGCTCTACCTGCGTCCCTTCATGATCGCCTCGGAATCCTTCCTCGGCGTGCGTGCCAGCCACGAAGTCGACTACTACGTCATCGCTTCTCCTGCCGGCGCTTACTTCAGCGGCGGCATCAAGCCGGTCAGCATCTGGCTGACCGAAAAGGTCAAGCGCTCCGGCCAGGGTGGCACCGGCTTCGCCAAGTGCGGCGGAAACTACGCGGCCTCACTCGCAGCATCCGCTGAAGCTGCCGCCAACGACTGCCAGCAGGTCATGTTCACCGACGCGGCGACCTCGACTCACCTCGAAGAGCTCGGCGGCATGAACCTCATGCTCGTCACCAAGGACGGCGAACTGCTCACCCCGCCGGTCTCCGAAGCCATCCTCGACGGTGTCACCCGCCGCTCGCTGCTTGAACTGGCCCCGCAGATCGGCCTGACCCCGGTAGAACGACCCATCGAGGTTGCCGAATGGCGCGACCGCGCAGCAGCCGGCGAAATCGTCGAAGCCTTTGCCTGCGGCACCGCAGCCGTCATCACGCCCATCGGCAAGCTGAAGTCCAACGACTTCACCATCGACATGGGCGACGAACCTGGTGAAGCCACCATGAAGCTGCGCAGCACCCTGCTGGACATCCAGTACGGCCGCACAGAAGGCCCCGAAGGCTGGATGGTCAAGCTCAGCGACAGCTGACCAAGGCTCAAAACTCAACAATCTTCGGGCCGTCTCCGTCACAGCGGAGGCGGCCCGAAAACGTGAACGGACACAAACGTGACACAACAGAAGCCCACACCCGCCCACGTCATCGACTCCCTGCCGTGGAAATGGAACACCCAGGGGGCCGTGTTCATCATCGGCGGCCTGGGCTTCATGTTCGATGCCTGGGATGTAGCACTCGGCGGTCTGCTCATCCCGCTGCTGGCCGCGGAATGGGACGTCCCACTGGGCACAGCAGCATTCGCAGCGACAGCCAACCTCATCGGCATGGCAGTAGGCGCGGTCCTGTGGGGCGGTATTGCCGACCGGCTGGGCCGCCGCACCGCATTTTCCATCACCCTGCTGATCTTCTCGATCTTCACCGCGGCCGGAGCCTTCAGCCCCAACATTGAAACCTTCTTCGTTCTGCGGTTCATTGCCGGTATTGGGCTGGGCGGAGCAATCCCGGTCGACTATGCACTCGTCACCGAGTTCACACCCGCTCGGCATCGCGGAAGAGTGCTCACCGCAATGGACGGCTGGTGGCCCATCGGCGCAACCGGTGCAGCTGTGACAAGCGCGTGGATCCTGTCGTTCGGCAACTGGCGCACCATGATGCTTCTCATGGCAGCACCCGTCATCCTGCTGTTCTTCGTGCGCCTGTTCGTACCCGAATCACCCCTCCACCTGGCTGCCTCCGGCAAACACGTACAAGCTGATGCAGTCCTGCGCAGACTCATCAAACGCACCGGAGCCACGATAGACACCTGGCAGCATCCGGAACCCAGTCCACACGAAGCCGCCGCACGGCGCACACTGCGCAGCCGCATCAGTTCGGCCTTCGGCCAGCTAAGCCTGCTGTGGAAACACTCCGCGAAGCTCACAGCATCGACGTGGGCAGTGTTCGTCGGCATCCTCCTGCTGTATTACGCGGCTCTCACCTGGCTGCCGAAAGTCCTGCGCGAACAGGGCCAAACCGACCAGGCTGCGTTCCTCGTCACCGGTGCCATGACAGGAGCCGGGCTGCTGGGAGTCGTCGTCGCCGCACTCGTCATCGACTATGTGGGCCGCCGACTGCTGCTGACCCTGTCAGGCCTGAGCTCCGCCGTGCTGCTCACACTGTTCGCAATAGAGCTCACCACCCACCCGGGTGAGCTGACAACGGCAGCCAAGCTCCTCATCGTCAGCTTCGGCTTCACCATCCAAGCTGCAGTGCCGGCCCTCTACACCTACGGGTCCGAGGCGTACCCCACCCACCTGCGAGCCTCCGGCTTCGGGTGGGCCTCGAGCGTGTCCCGGATCGCCACTGGCGTTGCACCCTTTGTCTACGGGGCGTGGCTGCTGCCGAACATCGGGCTGACCGGTACCTTCGCTGCAACCGGCGCTCTGACCGTCATCGGGCTTGTGCTCATGTTGGTGTGGGGTCGGGAAAACCGCGGACTCGTCAGCACCGACTGAAGCGGCAGCGGTTAGGCCCGCGTCGACTAAGCCGAACACCGCCTGGGCCCAGACAGAATCAGCCGGCAAGGTCTAGTCTGGAACCATGTGCCTCACACCGGACAACCCACACGACGACTGGCTCTGGCTTGAAGACATCCACGGTGAAAAAGCACTCGACTGGGTGGAAAAGCAGAACGAACTCACACAAGCCGAATTCACAGACGCACACACGAAGGCGCTCGCCGAACAGCTGCGCAAAGCGCTCGATGACGACGACCGCATCCCCTTTGTGAGCAAAGCCGGCGACTGGCTGTACAACTTCTGGCAGGACGTCAACCACCCCCGCGGACTGTGGCGACGCACCACCTGGGAGTCCTATCAGGCGGGCCGTGATGACGCCTCGGCAACAGAATGGGACATCCTGCTGGACGTTGACGCGCTCGCAGCAGAAGAGGACATCGAATGGGTTTTCCGCGGAGCGCGCCTGCGCCGCAGCGACTACGCCCGCGCACTTATTGCCTTAAGCCCCGACGGCGGTGACGCTGTCGCCCACCGCGAATTCGACCTGCCCCGCAAGACATTTGTTGAAGACGGCTTCAGCATCCCCGCAGCAAAGGGCTCCGCCAGCTGGGTTGACGACGACACACTGGCGCTCACTACGGACTTCGGCGAAGACTCCATGACCGAATCGTCCTATCCGGCCACCGCCCGCATCCTCAAGCGCGGCCAAAACCTGAGCGAGGCCCAGCAGATCGGCGAAGTCGACCGCAGTCACATCCTCGCCGGCGTTGGCGTTGACCACACACCCGGCTGGGAGCGCATGGTGTTCGTCGACGCGATTGACTTCTACCGCTCCCGCCTGTGGGTGCGCCCACTGGATGCCGGCAGCGACTACACCGCCGGATGGCAGCTGATCGACGTGCCCGATGACGTCGTTGTCGACATCGACCGGGACCTCCTGCTGCTGCGCCCCCGCGCCGACTGGGCGGGCGCAACCTCAAACGGCACCGAATTCCACGTGCCAGCTGGAGCGCTCGCCGCAGTCAAACTCGACGACTTCCTGGCCGGGGCCGCCCCGCGGGTGATCTTCGAACCGACTGCTTCAACCTCCCTGCAGGGCTGGGCCGTTACACAAGACTTCCTGGTGCTTTCACTCATGGAGCACGTGCAGTCCACCCTGCGCGCACTCCGCCTGGACGACTTCAGCGACGTCCCCGCACCGGCAGCACCGGCCAACCACGTCATCGGCATCGGCGCCGTCGACGCAGACGACCCCGCCGTCGGCAACGACGTGTGGTTGACCATCAGCGGGTTCACAACACCCACAACACTGGCACGAGGTGAACTCGGCTCAACTGCCGAACCTCAGGTTGTGCGCACCTCACCGGCACGGTTCGACGCCGAGAACCTCGAAGTCACCCAGCACTTCGCAACATCCGACGACGGCACGCGCATCCCGTACTTCCAGGTGGCTCCGCGCGACCTCGTGCTCGACGGGAAGAACCCCGTCTTCCTCGACGGCTACGGCGGGTTCGAAGTCTCCCGCACCCCCGGCTACGCCGTCATCAGCGGCATCGCGTGGCTCAACCAGACAACTGACGGCACCGGCTGGCTTCCGGCTGGCCGCAGCGGCGTCTACGTTCTTGCCAACATCCGCGGCGGCGGTGAATACGGGCCGGCCTGGCACGAAGCCGCCCGGCGGGAAAACAAACAGCGCTCCTACGAAGACTTCGCAGCAGTCGCCCGCGACCTCATCGACAGGGGAGTGGGCAGTTCCGACACAATCGGCGCCTCGGGAGGTTCCAACGGAGGCCTGCTCGTGGGCAACATGCTCACCCAGTACCCGGAGCTCTTCGGCGCGATCAGCTGTGGGGTGCCGCTTTTGGACATGCTGCGCTACACCGAACTGTCCGCCGGGGCATCCTGGGCAGCCGAATACGGGGATCCCGCAACTGACGACTGGGACTTCATCCAGCACTTCAGCCCCTACCACCTGCTGGATGCAGCACCGCGGGAGGAATATCCGCCGGTGCTGTTCTGGACAGCCACCTCGGACGACCGAGTAGGACCGGTACAAGCCCGCAAAATGGCCGCGAAAATGCAGGCCAAAGAAATCCCCGACGTGTGGTTCTTCGAAGACACGCAGGGCGGGCACTCGGCAGCATCCGACAACAAGCAGATCGCAGCTGTCCGCGCACTGACCTACCGGTTTATGTGGCGGGCACTGACAGGAGAGGACCGCAATGACTGAGGCACGGCCGAAAACAGAAGCACGCACATTCCAAGCCCAGCGCAAAGTTCCCGGTGGCAAACTCGTCATCGTCGACGGCACGATCGAAGACGAGCTGGCCAGAGACGTCGTCATCTCCGGTGACTTCTTCCTCGAACCCGAAGAAGCCTTCGCCACTCTGGGTCCGGCACTGGAAGGCGTCAGCCTGCGCGACTCCAAAGCCGATATCGCCGCCCGACTCGACGCGGCCTTCGACACCGTGTACCGCGAACTGGTTGAGGCTGGCGAAGATCCCTTGCGGCCGGACCTGCAGGGTGTAACCACCTACGACATTGCGTGGGCGCTCAAACGCGGCATGGCCGGAGCCACCGAGTTCTACGACCATGAATGGGAAGTCATCCACGACACAGTTCGCCCCACCCGTGAAAACGTGGCGCTTGACGAGGTTCTGCTGCGCGAAGTCGCCGCCGGCCGCCGCGGCCCGACAGTGCGCTTCTGGGAATGGGAGGACAAGGCCGCCGTCATCGGATCGTTCCAATCCTTCCAAAACGAAATCGACGCCGCGGGTGCACAGAGCCACGGGGTCGAGGTCGTGCGCAGGATTTCCGGCGGCGGCGCCATGTTCATGGAAGGTGGGAACTGTGTGACGTTCTCGCTGTACGCGCCCCTGTCGCTGGTCGCGGGGCTCGACTACGAAGAGTCGTATAAGTTCCTCGACCAGTGGGTGCTGAACGCCCTGTCCACTATGGGCGTCAACGCGTTCTACGAACCCATCAACGACATCACGTCCGACAAGGGAAAAATCGGCGGAGCCGCGCAGAAGCGCCTAGCCGCCGGCGGGGGAGTCATCCTCCACCACGACACCATGAGCTACGACATCGACGCAGACAAAATGCTAGAAGTGCTGCGCGTGGGCAAAGCCAAAATCTCCGACAAAGGCATCCGCTCGGCCAAGAAGCGGGTCGATCCGCTGCGCAGTCAGACCGGTATGCCGCGCGAAGAGGTTATTGACACGATGATCGACGCGTTCCAAAAGACCACCGGTGCGCAGCTCGGCGAAGTCACCCCTGACGAGGTGGAGCGCGCCCGCACTCTGGTCGCCGAGAAATTCGGGACTGAAGAATGGACTCACAGGGTTCCGTAACCTTGCCGTCACATTGGGGTGACTCACGCTTTACACGCGTGGGCCATGGTGCAGTCATGTCTGCACACACCCTCGACTGCGATCTTCAGAACCCCAGCGCTCGCCAGCGCGGCGCGGGTGCCATGTACCCGCCAGAACTTCTGGCCGATGCCGCATGGACCAACCCGTTCGCCTTCGCCGCTGTCGTCGATGACGCTGGCGTGCTCCTGGAGAGCGCCGAGGACTACCGCATTGCAGGCCGTTCCGACCGCAGCATTGGTGCCCGTGCCTTCAGCAAACTGCCCGTGCGCGCTCGCCTGATCGAACGCCAGAAGCGCGCGTTTGCGGACTTCGCGGCAGCAGAAGCCGGCCAGCCGGCACGCGTTGCCAGCAGCCAGGTGGTGCGCGGACAGCTCGAAGTGATTCTGGACTGCGGTGGTGCTCTCATGCGCGTGTGCTCCGTTGCAGCCGACGGTCAGCGTCCCGTGCAGGGCGCGCCCGCCACGGTGTGGGTCATCAATCCCGAACTGACGATCGTCAACATCCAGTCGCACTGAACTGCTCAGCTGAGCAGAAGCACACTCGGCAGTGTGCTGGGGGCTTTCGGCGGGCGTGCGCAGCGAGTGCACTGACCTCCTGTTGTCGCAGTCAGTGGCCTCGCCTAGGATCTGATCAGACAATCGACGTCAGACAGCAGACGCAGACAGAGGAGTGCCCGTGCGCCAGGTCGAACCCCGCGTAGAGCTCATTGCGCGCCCGAACATCGACTGGGAAGCCATGACCGGCTACCTCGAAGAGGTCGGCGGAACCGCATGGTCGGACCGTGTCCGTCCGCAGGAATCACCTGACGGTGAAGACCTGCTCGAGTTCTCCGGCCGCATGTGCTATCGATCCTGGGAGCCCGGCCTCAACCCGAACGTTTCGCGTGTGCGCACCGATTCCGCCCAGTACCTGGGCAATGTCATCGGGTCTCAGCACGGCTCGGTTCTCGAACACGCCAACTACACGTTCATCTTCCACAACGTGTCGCGCGTCTTCACCCACGAACTCATCCGCCACCGCGCCGGTGCCGCATACTCGCAGGAATCCCTGCGCTACGTACGCCTGGAAGACATCCCCTTCTGGTTCCCCGACTGGGCGCGCGAAGACGCCGAACTCATGGAGCGCAGCCTCGCCCTGCTCGACCAGCTGGAAGAGCACCAGCGGTGGATGGCCGAACACTTCGAGCTCGACGAAGAAGGCCAGAACTTCAGCCACAAGAAGCACATGACCAGCTTCATGCGCCGCTTCGCGCCCGAAGGCCTGGCCACCGGCATCGTATTCACCGCCAACCTGCGCACACTGCGCCACGTCATCGAAATGCGCACCGCGAAGGGCGCGGAAGAAGAAATCCGCTTGATCTTCGATAAGGTCGGACAGATCATGCGCGAAGAAGCACCCGCGATTTTCGCTGACTACACCGTCGAAGACGGCGAATGGATTCCCGGCACGCGCAAAGCCTGAGTCAGTAAAGTCTCAACGAGCGAAAAGCCTGAGCAAGGAGGCTCCCATGGCGATTCTCTACAACGTCGAACTGTCGCCCGGCAAGCTCGAACTGATCGAAGAGTGGCTGCCGAAGCAGCCGTGGGCGAAGGTTGAGCCCGGCACCAAGCTGAGCCGTGTTTCGTCCTTCCGCTTTGACGACCCCGCCGGCGAGGTGGGAGTCGAGTTCCACCTCGTGAAGGCTGCGGATGGTGACGACACCGTCTACCAGGTGCCGCTGACCTACCGGGGCGCACCGCTGGCGGGAGCCGAAGAGCACCTCATTACCGAAATGGATCACCCCAAGCTCGGCCATCGCTGGGTGTATGACGGTGCAGCAGACCCCGTGTGTGTTCTCGAAACCCTGCGCGCGATCGTCACGGGAGGTCGCTCTGTCGACGAGTTCTGGCAGACAGACACCGGCCTTGAGAAGAACACGGACGTAGCGGAGGCCTGGGGCACCTCGGAACCTAACCTGACAATCGCTGACCTCCCAGAAGGGGAAGAAGCGGACCAGGTGCAGGTCAAGGTCGACACCGTCGGCGATCTCACGCTGGCAGTTTTCGGCGAGGTGAAGCTCGGCTTCCTCCGGGTTCTGTCGCCTGTCGCAGTCGATGCTCTCGGGGCTCCCACGGGGCAGCTGCAGGTTAAGGTCGGCGCGGATGAGTACGTATCTGCGCGCCTGCTGAAGTAAGCTGTTCAGTCTGCCGTTAGAATCACGAAATCGGCAGGAAAGGATTTCAGCGTGATCGACTGCAAAGTGTTCGCAGACAAAGCTGCGGCCAGTGTGTGGGCAGCCAGCCAGATCTGCGACATGATTCGTGACAACCCCACGGCCAATCTCGGAGTTGCAACAGGGTCGAGTCCCGCTGATGTCTACGCCGAAATCGCCCGGCAGGTGCACGCAGACAGCATTGACGTCACTCGCCTGCGTGCTTTCGCGCTTGACGAATACCTGGGCCTGGACACCACGCACCCGCAGAGCTACCACTACTTCATCGACGAACACGTCACCAAGCAGATTGGGCTCGCTCCCCAGAACGTGCGAGTGCCGTTTGCAGAGGGCCACTCGACGGGCGACGTCATTGACGACTACGACGGCGAAATCGCTGACGCCGGCGGCATTGACCTGCAGATCCTCGGTATCGGGTCCAACGGGCACATCGCCTTCAACGAGCCCGGAACACCTTTTGACTCCGTGACCCACGTCGAGCCTCTCACCCAGTCGACGCGAGCAGACAACAGGCGCTTCTTCGACCACACCGCCGAAGTTCCCATCCTGTCTGTCACCCAGGGGATCGGAACCATCATGAATGCCCGCCGGATCATCCTTCTGGCGTTCGGTGAAAACAAGGCCGAAGCTGTTCGCGACTCGGTTCGAGGACCTGTCACCGAGGACGTTCCCGCATCGGTTCTGCAGAACCACCCGAACGTCGTGTTCGCCCTTGACGAGGCCGCCGCAAGTCTTCTGTGAGGCATGAGCCAGGGTCTCGTCACACGGCTGACAACCGCTGACCGGCGCTGGTGAGTAATGTCACCGAAGCCGCTATGAGGGTGACTTCTTGGTGCGATCCCGTCTAGTGTGGTCCAAATACGCAAGCATCGATAAGGAGAAACATGCTCGCAATTATTCTGTGGATCCTCGCAGCCATCCTGGTCATTTCCGGCATCTTTGCACTGTTCCGCGGCCAGATGCTGTGGGGCATTGTGCTGATCGTTGTCGGCCTGCTGGTCGGCCCCGGTGGTGTCAGCATTTTCAATTGACTTACGGCGGTCGGTATAGCCGAGGGCTAGCCGAGACCGCGAAAGGCGCACAGCTTCAAGCTGTGCGCCTTTTCTGTTGCCTGCGCAATTCTGCTGGTCTGGGAGAAAAACGAGGCGGAGGGCCGGTTTTCGTCACCTGGCGAGCGGGGGGCTGACGGGGAGGGGGGGGGAGACCTACGCTTCTTCCCACTCCTGGATTTCCAAGCCGTCGACGTAGCCCTCGGGGCGTTCTTCCAACAGGTCGAAGCGGGCGGTGATCTTGTGTGGCAGGCGGCCGTGCGGATCGACGATCGTGATGTCGTGGCCTTCGGCCGCCAATCGGCGCAGCGCTTCGGCCATGAGCTCCCCACCGACCGTGGGAATGGCGGACACAAAGCTGACATCGAAGACGATGTCGCTGTCGTCCGGTTCGATCTGCTCGAGGTGGCGCAGCACCATTTCTGTAGTCGAAAAGTCCAAGACGCCCTGAATTTCAATCAGAGTGTCGCCCTCAAGCGTGGTTGAACGCTGCGAAACAGCTTCGACCGTGGACGCCGGTGTTGCCATGATGTGCAGGTTGAGCTGTTCGCTCATCTGCTGGAACGCCTTCACTCCGCGCACCGAATGTCCGTAGGAATCGAGCCTGGGCGAAAAGGCGCTGATGCCGACCTGACCGGGAAGCGCACCGACAAGTCCACCGCCGACACCGGACTTCGCGGGGATGCCGATGCCGGTCAGCCAGTCACCGGCGGCATCGTACATACCGCACGTGGTCATCACCGACAGCACTTGGCGAGCCACCCATTCGGGGATGACGCGCTCCTCCGTGACGGGGTTGATGCCGCCGGAGGCCAGCGTCATCGCCATAACTGAAAGGTCGTTCACGGTGACTTTTGCAGCGCACTGGCGGATGTAGCCGGCGAAGACATCGTGCGGGTCAGTATCGAAAATGCCGTTCGCCCGCACCAGGGAGGCCAGCGCCAGATTGCGCCAGCCCGTGTTGACTTCTGATTCGTAGACGGCCTCGTCGATTTCGAGTTCACGTCCGGCAAATTCGCACAGCCCCGAATAGATGCTCTCCCAGCCGACGGCTTCGCGCAGCACTCCGTGGGTGGCAATAGCGCCGATGTTGATCATGGGGTTGTCTGGCCGGCCCGTGCCCTCCTGCAGGGAGGCTTCGTTGTAGGGGTCACCGGACGGTTCAACGCCGACAGCGGCCATGACCGTGTCGTAGCCGCATTCGCGCAGCGCCAGTGCGTAGACGAAGGGCTTTGAGATCGACTGGATGGAGAACAGCGCGTCACAGTCGCCAGCAGAGTACACGGTGCCATCGGGAGTGCACAGCGATATGGCGAAGCGGTGCGGATCAACCGAGGCAAGTTCCGGAATGTAGTCCGCCAGGTTTCCCGAGTCTTCGTTCTTACAGCTTGCGTAGATGCGTTCGAGAAAGGAATTGACAGGACTTTTCATAGTGGTCTCAGTTCGACTGGTTGAGGATGAGCTGCTGTGTACGTTCTTCTGCGGCTGCGTGGGCGAATCATCGGCTGGTGCTGCTGACAGCACCTTGGGCGAGCTCTTCTGCCCGATCGATGGAGTCGATGAGCGCGTGTCTGAGTCTATTGGCTTTTTCAGACAGACTCTTCTGGCGCTTCATGTATTCGGCTTTGCCCGCCGCGGTTTCAATGGCGACAACACCATAGCCCCACGGCCGAACATCGTATGGGGAGGCCTCCATGTCGAGTGTGCGCAGCTGGGTCGCCAGGTCAAAAGCCTCAAGCACAATGCGGCCCTCCACCATCGGCTGCAGTTTCATTGCCCACTTGTAGAGGTCCATTCCGGCGTGCAGACAGCCCGGCTGTTCGTTGGCCCGCATCCCTTCCCGCGTGGGTTGGATGGTGTTGAGGCCGCGCGCATCGGGTGTGAAGAAACGGAACGCATCGAAGTGGGTGCACTGAATCCGGTGATTCTCAACAACCCGGTCGGTTTCCTCTTGGCTGAGCCGCAGGGGAACGTCTTCGTGTCGCTGCTGACCGGGTTTGAGTTTGTACACCATGGCCCATTCGTGCAGCCCGAAACAGCCGAGTGCCGCCTCACGCCCCAGGGTGCTGCGCAGCAGGTCGCGGATGAACACCGCACCGCGACCGCGGTCCTCCCACCACGCCGCGGCATCAACCCGCGCGTGATCGGACACGGTGTACCAGCGGCGCGAAAAGTACTGGCGGTCATCTTCGGTTTCAATCGCCAGCGCGGTTCCCGGGGCCGGGTTCCACTGCGCGATCTTGGCCGGTTTGAAGGGGTAGTAGGTGAACAGGAAGTCCTGCACGGGGTGCTTCTCACCCCGGGATCGCCGGGCCAGGTGGTCGGCGGTTCGGCTGCTGACCTCCTGCGCGTGGGCGTCTCTGAGCGCCCTCCACTCACGAGGCGCCAGGACCGTTTCCCGGTTCACTCCAGTCTCCTTGTGGTCTTCGCGGTTGCCACGTGATTCCACGGGTCTTCCGGCCACGGGTGCTTTCTGTACTTGCCGCGGTTTTCGGCACGCACATCAGAATAGGCGCCGTTCCAAAATGATTCGAGGTCGGCGGTGATCGCCAACGGCCGTGCGGCAGGCGACAACAGGTGCAGCAGAACGGAAACACGGCCATCCACGATCCGCGGACTGGTCTTCCACCCAAAGCACTCTTGAAGCTTCACCGCCAGCACGGGAGGTTCGTCACCATCGGGGTACTGCACACGGTGACGTGAACCGCTGGGCACCTGGATCCTTTCGGGAGCCAGCTCATCCAGACGAGCCGCTTCCGGCCACGGCAGCAGGCCGGTGAGTGCCCGTTCCATATCCGGTTTCCGTCCAGCCGCGACCGTGGGAATTTCACCGGCAAGCCAATCGACGTTCGCCGCCAGCGCTTCGAAGCTGACATCCGGCCAGGGCTCGCCCAGTTCACGGTGCAGAAGAGCCATGCGCCTGCGGAGCGACTCCGCCTGCTCGGACAGCGGGAACACCTCGGCGAGACCTCGAACCTCGACAGCGTCCTCAACCGCGCGGCGCGTGGCCTCAGCGCTCGCCTGGACCGGGGTGGACGACAGCTCAATCGCTCCGAAGCGCCGCACCCTGCGCGCTCGTACGGTGGTGCCGTCAAACCGGGCAAGATCGTCTTCGCCCAGAAGAGAATTCGCCGCCAACTGGGCCTGCTCAAAGTCAATCGGCACCGCCGCACCGATGACAGCGCGGTTGCCAACGCGGCTGATGTCAGCAATCGCCAGCCATTCGTGGCCGCGAAGAGCGCTGTCACGCGGAAGTTCACCTGCCGTTCCGCTGGCGAGCTTGTACGTCGTTTCATCGACCGCACGAGCAATCCGCTCTGGGAAAGCCAGAGCGGTGACAAAAGCCAAACCGGCCTCATCAAGATTCGGCCCGGCCTGCGCCTCGGCAAGGCTCGCAAAACGGTCAGCCTCCCGGCGGAAAGCGGCCTCCTCACGAACCGACAGGTACCGCTTCCACAAGGCACCGCCGGGGGAGCGGACATCCGAGGCCAGAACCGCAACCGCCTGCGCAGCAGCCGTCGCGCCGATGAAATCCGCACCGTCAAACAGAGCGCGCGCCAGTCTGGGATCAGCCGGGACCGCGGCCAGCCGGCGGCCCAAGTCCGTGGGCTGGCCCGCCTCGAACGCACCCAGTCCGGCCAGCACCGCCTCGGCCTGGTCCAGAGCTGGCTCAGGAGGTGGAGTCGGCAGTGCGAGACCCTCACCTCGCGGAGAACCCCAGCAGGCCAGATCGAGGGCGGCCTGCGTGAGATCGGCCGTGGTGATCTCGGCTGGAGCGTGCGCGGGCCGTGCTGCGAAATCAGCCTCGGCCATACAGCGGACAACGGTTCCCGAGCCCTGGCGGGCCGCACGTCCAGCACGCTGCACCATGGAGTCCTTGGCCGCTCCGACCGTCACCAGGCCTGACATTCCGCGCACAGAATCCAGGCGCACCTGCCGGTCAAGACCCGCGTCGATCACAGTGCGCACACCGGGCACCGTCAGAGAAGACTCCGCAACGTTCGTGGCAACAACAATCCGCTGCCGGTCACCGCCGCCGGAGGTGATCCTGCGCTGTTCACGTGCCGGAGTGCTGCCCGTCAGGGTGAGGACCTCCGCGTCGGTCAGCGACGCCAAAGCTGATGCCACCCGGGTGATCTCGCGCCTACCGGGAAGGAAAACGAGGATGTCGTGCTCCACCTCGTGAGCCTCATCAGCAGCAACACGGGCAACGTGATCAAGGAAGTCCCATTCAACTCCGCGCACCCCCAGGGCCTGCGGCCCGGGAGCCCAGCGCTGCTTAAGGTCAAACAGCTGAGCCGAGGCGCTCAGAACAGGTGCGGGAGCGTCCGGTTCGCCCAGAAGACCAGCCCACATCTGCGCATCCACCGTCGCCGACATGACCACGAGGCTCAGGCCATCGCGCAGATCAGCCAACTGGCGCAGCATGGCGAAGACAAGATCAGATTCGAGAGCGCGTTCGTGCACCTCATCCATGACAACGGCGTCGATGCCGGACAGTTCGGGGTCACTGAGCAGGCGGCGCAGAAGAACACCCGTCGTTGCGAACTCAACTCGGTCGCCTCGGCGGTGCTCACCGCGAACCGCAAGACCCACGCGCTCGCCCGACAGATCCGCCAAACGGTCCGCCGCAGCGCGAGCCGCCACACGCCTGGGCTGCGTGACCACAACCCTGCCGGACACCAGGTTCGCCACCGCCGGCGGAACCACCGTCGTCTTACCCGTGCCGGGCGGTGCCTCGACAACCGCGCGCAACGGTCCAGAAGAACAGCTTTCCGCCAAGCGGGGGACAAGAGAAGCCGCCGGAAGTCCACGGCCAATGGCCTCGAGGTCGAAAACACTCACCCCAGTAGACTAAGGGGCATGCGCATTGTCAGATTTGTCCACAACGACGAACCCACCTACGGGGTGCTCGAAGGCGAGGTCCCCGAACCCGCCGACGACGGCACCTTCGACACATCGGGCCTGGAAATCGCGGTCCTGTCAGGAGACCCCTTCTTCAGCCCAGCCGGATCCACCGGCGAACGCCTGCCCTACGCGGACGTGCGCCTGATCGCGCCCATCATCCCGCGCTCCAAAATCATCGCCGTCGGCCGCAACTACACCGACCACGCACGGGAACTCGGCAACGAAGTTCCCGCCAGCCCGCAGTTCTTCTTCATCCCCAACACCGCGATCGTCGGACCGAATGAGCCCGTCCGCCTGCCCGCGGTATCCGAAGAAGTGTCCTACGAAGCCGAACTGGCCGTCATCATTTCGCGCGTGGCCAAACAGGTCCGCCGGGAAGACGCTCTGAAGCACGTTCTCGGCTACACCGTCGCCAACGATGTCACCCTGCGCGACCTGCAGAAAACCGACCTGCAGTGGGCCCGAGCCAAAGGATTCGACACCTCGACCCCGGTTGGCCCGTGGATCGAAACCGAACTCGACACAGAAGACCTGCGAGTGCGCTCCTGGGTCGACGGCGAGCTGCGCCAAGACGGCACCACGGCAGACATGGTGTTCGACATTCCCGCACTCATCGAAGCCATCTCCGAGACCATCACCCTGCTGCCCGGCGACATCATCCTCACCGGCACCCCCGCCGGTGTCGGCAAAGTCGAAGCCGGTCAGCGCATGAACATTGCAGTCGAAGGGCTGGGACTGCTGTCCAACCCAGCCATGGACGCCTAAAACAAGAAAAGGAAAAACGTGAGCGTACGAGTTCGCTTCTGCCCTTCGCCTACCGGAACCCCGCACGTCGGGATGGTGCGCACAGCCCTGTTCAACTGGGCGTACGCACGCCACACCGGCGGCACATTCGTCTTCCGCATCGAAGACACCGACGCCGCCCGCGACTCGGAAGAGTCCTACCAGCAGATCATCGAAGCCATGAACTGGCTGGGCCTGGACTGGGATGAGGGCATCGACGTCGGCGGCCCCCACGGCCCCTACCGTCAGTCCCAGCGCGGCGAGATCTACCAGGACGTCATCCAGAAGCTCAAAGACGCCGGCCACCTGTACGAGTCCTTCTCCACGCCGGAGGAAACCGAAGAGCGCCACCGCGCGGCCGGCCGCGACCCCAAATTGGGCTACGACGGCTACGACCGCGACCTGACAGAAGAGCAGAAGGCGGCCTACCGCGCTGAGGGCCGCGAACCCGTTCTGCGTGTGCGCATGCCGGATGAGGACATCACGTTCACCGACGTGGTGCGCGGAGAAATCACCTTCAAAGCCGGCTCCGTTCCGGACTTCGTGGTGGTGCGCGCCAACGGCCAGCCGCTGTACACGCTCGTCAACCCGGTTGACGACGCGCTCATGGGCATCACCCACGTCCTGCGCGGAGAAGACCTCCTGTCCTCGACTCCCCGCCAGATTGTGCTGTACGAAGCACTCAAGGACATCGGTGTGGCTGAATTCACCCCCGAGTTCGGTCACCTTCCCTACGTCATGGGCGACGGCAACAAGAAGCTGTCGAAGCGCGACCCCGAATCGAACCTGTTCCACCACCGCGACAACGGGTTCATCCCCGAAGGGTTCATCAACTACCTGGCGCTGCTGGGCTGGTCGATTGCTGCCGACCGCGACGTCTTCACGGTCGAAGAAATGCTCGAAGCCTTCGACATCCACGACGTTCTGCCCAACCCAGCGCGCTTCGACGTCAAGAAGGCCACGGCCATCAACGCCGACCACATCCGCATGCTCGACGAAGACGAGTTCGGCCGCAGGCTCCTGCCGTTCCTGCAGAACGCTGGACTCGTCGACGCTGCGCCGACTGAACGTCAGCTCGAGGTGCTGCGTCAGGCCGTGCCGCTCGTGCAGACCCGCATGAACCTGCTCAGTGAAGCTCCGGACCTCATGAGCTTCCTCTTTGTTGATGAAGACGGGTTCGAACTTCACGAAGACGGGCTGAAGACGCTGCGCGAAACCGCACCGGAGGTTCTGCGCGCCTCGATCGAGGTGCTGGAACCGCTGGACGACTTCACCACGGACACGCTGCAGGACGTGCTGAAGACCAAGCTCGTTGAGGAAATGGAAATCAAACCGCGCTTTGCCTTCGGCCCGCTGCGCACCGCACTGTCAGGCCGTCGTATTTCCCCGCCGCTGTTTGAATCCATGGAAATCCTCGGCAAGGACGTCACGCTGGGCCGCCTGCGCGGTCTGCTCGACCACCTGGAAGGCTGATTCACGGTGCTGACATGCGAAGATCTGCGCGTTGAGGTTCCCCTCGACCACTTCGGGGACACTCCCGGGACGATCGAGGTCTACGCGAGGATTGTGGGCAATGCTGACAGCGGTGGGGCTGGTGGCGCGGGTGCCGGTACCGCCGGCGGCGATAAGCCGTACCTGCTGTACCTGCAGGGCGGTCCCGGTGTTGAGGCCTTCCGTCCGACGGAGAACAGCCCCACGTGGCTGCCGGAGGCGCTGAAAACCCACCGCGTTGTCATGCTCGACCAGCGCGGCACCGGTCTGTCTTCGCCGATCGGCTGGGTGGACGGGCGTTTTGTCGGCACCGGGGGAGCGCAGGACCCCGAGGCGGTTGCTGAGCGCATGAGCTTCTATCGGGCCGATGCGATCGTTGAGGACGCTGAGGCTGTCCGCCGGGCGCTCGGGGTTGAGAAGTGGGCGATCCTTGGGCAGTCGTTCGGCGGGTTTACGTCGCTGCGCTACCTGGCTGAGCACCCCGAATCGCTGCTGAGTGCGCGGATCACCGGGGGATTGGCACGTGTGCCGCAGCCCGGTGCTGACCCTGATCCGGCAATTGCGTACGCCCGCACGTGGCAGATTATGCGAGAGAAATCACAGAAATTCTTTGCGCAGCACCCCGGTGCGGCCGAGGCCATGAAGAAACTGCACGCTCGTGCAGTCACCGATGGCATCGCCCTGCCCGATGGCACGGTTGCCGCAGAGGCACACGTGCGTTCACTCGGCCTCCTGCTGGGAGCCAGCGGAGGCGACCAGAAGCTGCGCTTCCTGCTGGAACACGACGTCGATTCGGCCGCTCTGCGCCACGACCTGCAGGCCTCGCTGCCGTTCAGCGCGCGCAATCCGCTGTACGCGGCATTCCACGAAACCTGCTGGGCCTCGGGCGCTAAGACCGATTGGGCGGCGCTGCGCGCACGCCCGGCTGAAGCTGCCGATGACCCGCTGTGGCTTTCGGGTGAACATGTTGACCCCGAGCTTTTCCGCACCGGTCCGCTGGCCGTGTGGGACGACGTCGCACAGGCGCTCGCCGAACGAGACTGGCCTGTCATGTGGGACGTTGAGAAGCTGCGCAAGGCTGATGTTCCCACGGCGGCTGCCGTCTACACACACGATGCGTTTGTTCCCCGCGACATGTCTCGTGAAACAGCCGGGCTGCTTCCCAAGTGTGAAGTGTGGGAGACCGATGCGTATGAGCACAACGGGCTTGCGGCTTCCGACGGCGAGGTTCTGCGCCAGCTGAACGGGCTTCTTGAAGGTATGAACGCGGCGGGCTGAGTGGCTGTTTGAGCGCAGTTTTGCATTCCCGCTCGGTGATGATGTAGAGTCTACTTCTGTTGCCGAGCGGGAAATCCCGCCAGCTCATTGGGGTATGGTGTAATTGGCAGCACGAGTGATTCTGGTTCACTTAGTCTAGGTTCGAGTCCTGGTACCCCAGCCAAATTCTTACGAACTCAATAGTCTTGCCCCCGTCGTCTAGTGGTCCAGGACACCGCCCTCTCAAGGCGGAAACGGCAGTTCGAACCTGCTCGGGGGTGCAAAACGCGAAAGCCTCAGCCAATCGGCTGAGGCTTTCGCGTTTCTGTGTGCGCGAGCTTTGCCGCCGGGATCCACGCTTTAGCCGCTAAAACACCCGTTTGCGGGTTAATGCTCAAAATGTGTGTATGGGTTCGG
>NZ_KV789350.1:0-6621 GCF_001807555.1 Brevibacterium sp. HMSC08F02
GCCGATCCGTACACCACCATACTGGACACTACTCAGAATACTCAGAATAACCGCAAAAGCCGCACATCTGCACCAGCGACAGTACGGATCAGCGACGGCTGGGAGCGGTCGGTGATTCGTCGTACCGCGGTCGTCAGCGACGGACATCGCGAGAGGAACACCCAGACCAAAGGCGGAGCGGAGCTAGCCCGGTTAGGTATGTTCAGGTTCCGGTTTCTTGCTGAACCATCCGAAGAAATGAGCCATCTTCACGATGAAGATAACGAGAGCAGCCACTAGCAGAACTATCGTCAGATAGAACGCCGTGCTCGATATGAGAGTGCTCTGGTGAACGGGTGGATATCCATCTTGAAAACAGACTATCTGCGGTGGGGCAAATGATGTTTCGATCCACGCTGACGTTGAGTGCCGCATCTCGTCCGAACCGTTCAAGGGGCATTTTCCCACTCCCTCTATGGCGTTATCGGCTTGCCACGTCTCAGCGAGAAACGCGACTATCGATGCCGCAAAGGTGCAGACTGCACCGAGAACGAACACCCTGGTGCGAATAAAGCGAGAAACCCATGTGGATGTTGTCTTTTTCATAGAAGTATCCCGCTCACATTCTAGAGCGTGATGGCCTTGGGCCGCTTGTCTTCGGACTTGTCCTGAAAGTCTGAACCCGGCCGACCAAGGTGAGTAACCGCAGAAGCCGCATTCGCCGCGCGTCCTTCTCGCCCGGTTGAGGCCACACCCGCACCCCTATTGGTTCTTCAGTTCGCCTCTAGGAGCGATCGCAATGCGCGGGCTGTGCTGCGGCCGCAACCATGTGATGAGCGTGACCATCTGCTTCTCTGTTACGGATACGCACCCGGCGGTCGAACCTTTCCCGTGCGTGTGAACAAAAATCGCTGAACCGCGGCCTTTTTTCCTAGCCGAGTTGTAGTCCACCACGGCCACGTGACGGTACTGCGGGATCTTGGAGAACACCTCGGCGTGCTTTGCAGGGCAGCTGCGGTTGGGTGCACTCATCCACGTGTTGTAGTGGCGTGAGCCAGACCGTGAGCACCATTGGTCGTTGCGATCGGCGCGACGGTATTCGATTTTGGTGCCTTTGGGTTTCGCTTTGGTTCCGAAGGTGAAGGGGATGCGGTATTGCCCCATGGGCGTCTTTCCGTCGCCTTCGCGTTTGGCCTTGGCGGTCGTAAGTCCCTTGTATCCGAACCTGGCGCCCTTGAAGGTGTGTTTGCGGTGCCATCGTTCGTCGTTGCGAAGCTCCCACAGTTCCACCGTGCCGGTTTTTGAGGAGCGTTTGGCGGTGTGTGCGATGACGATTTGTCGGCCGCCTTTGGGTTTGACTCCATGCGGGAGGCCGGTTCTGATGACGCCGGTGGTGATGGTTCCGCGTTGGAACTTCTGGCGAAGTTTTCCGTCGTTGCCGATCCGTGCGCTGCCGGTGGGGTAACCGTATTTTCCGCGTTCCCAGCCGGCACGTTTCCACGCGTTTCGAACCGCACCCCAGGTGGGGTGCGCGCCGGTCTTGGGTGACCAGTGGATGGAACCTTTTGTGAAGGTGCGGTAGCAGCCGCCTTGGGGGAGTCCGCAGCGGATCTTGCCTTTTGCTTTGCCCAGTTTCTTTGCGTGCTTCTTTGCTGCCGCGTTGATTTGGCTGGTGGCTTGACGGGGCGGTGCCGCATGGGCTGGCGTGGCCACAACTGCGGGTGTGAAAAGCGCGAACATGGCGCACAGAGCTGCGACCAGCACAGCGAAACGACGGGAAAGCATGTCCATACGAAAATTGTACTGACCGCTCGCAGCGTCCGAGTAAGCAGTACGGCGCTACCGCCGTCGAGTCGATAAGGCGGATTTGCACTGGCTGTCTTGTGCCATGATTACGTCAACGCAAATGGTCATGGTGGACACCGGTGTCTGCCCAGTGACGAGTAAGACTTAGCTGCAAGGGAGCGGTATGGAGTTTCTTGTCAAAGAAATAAAAGACAAAGAACAGAAGGCTGAAATCTCACGGGAAGTGCTGAACGACCTTCCTGAGTGGTTCGGCATGCCTGAAAGCACTGAGGAATACATCACCGATTCGCAGGACAAGCCGCTTTTAGCGTCCTTCCATCAGGGCGAGGTTGCTGGATTCCTGGTTCTCAACGCAACCAGCTCGGACTGCGCAGACATATTCGTGATGGGAGTTAAGAAGAAGTTCCATCGCAGCGGTGTGGCCACACAGCTCAACGACGAGTACGAAAAGCTGGCCAAAAGTTTGGGCTACGCATACTCGCAAGTCAAGACCGTTCAGTCGGGCCACTATGACGAGTACGACGTGACCAACAAGTTCTACAAATCGGTCGGCTATAAAGAACTCGAAGTGTTCCCCACGCTGTGGGACGAATGGAACCCGTGCCAGGTGTTCATCAAATATCTGGGCGACTGACGGTAGTGGTATCGGAAGCTGCTTCCTGGGCTGCTTCCAGCCGTCGGGCAGTACGTGTTCCCTTATCAGGCTTTCCACTCAAGCTGCAGGCCTGAAGTCTGCCGTGAGGCGTCCCCAGGAGCTGACGCGTCAGGGCATTCTATCTGCTGTCCGGCGCAGAAACTCAGCCGACGGCTGACGGGAGTGGCGAGTGGTGGCCGTTTGACCAGGTCGATTCAAAAGTCGAAGGTGAAGAAGCTTGGGCGCCGGAGTTACACACCATAGCTTCCCACTTAACTTCCCACTCGACATAACACTGTGGGAAGTTAAGTGGGAAGCTTGTGGGAAGTTGAAAAGGAAGTGCGGCAGCGCGTGTTCAGCTGAGGTATTCGTTCAGGATGAAGTTGCCTTTGACAACGTCAACCGATAGCCCGTATCTACATACGCGGCCGCAGAGGGGGCGTCTGCTTAAGCCTTCTGGCGGCGTGCTCCAAACGCAGTCAAGGCAAGCCCAACGACAATCCACGCGATGAGAACCCAGAGGGCCATTCCCGAGCCGTTGCCGTCGAAATAGGCAGCTGAGCGAAGGAACGTGCTGGCTGCACCGACCGGCATGAGCTGTCCGAAAGTGCCCCAGCCGGCCGGCAGCCACTGCGGGCCGGCAGCCAGACCGGACAGCGGGTTCGAAACAAACAGCATGAGGACTGCACCAAGTCCCAGCCCCGCAAAGCCCATAACAGAGAACAGGCCGAGCACAGTACTGGAAATCGCGAGGATGCCGAGCGCCAGTCCGGTCCACAGCAGCCAGAAGCTGCCGTCAACCGCGTGGAACCACGGCTGCAGAATCGCGGCAGCAACAAGCCCGCCCAACACGGCCACGCCGACTGCACCCAAGGTTCGCTTACCGGCCGACTTCAGCTGAGTGGCCAACAAGACTGCCGAAGCCATGCCGCCGAAGATAAGCGGCAGCAGTGCTGCGGACAGCCCCACGCCTTGCGGATCTTCCGATGTCATGGGCGCCACGTCATTGACGGTGACCTCCTGGCCTTCAGCCTTCAGCTGGGTGGCCATGCCATTGAGCGCAGCTGCATAGGGAGCGCCTGCGCCGCTGGCGATCGTGATGGTCGTGCCTTCCGGACCGGCGGCGACTGCGCCGACGGTTTCGCGGTTCTTGACCTTGTTTTCGGCATCTTCCGGGTTGGAGGCGTCGACAACGGTGAAAGCGCCGGACTTTTCGATCTTCTGTGTCATTGCCGTCTTGACGGGTTCTGGTGCTGAAACGGCCAAGGGGATGTCTTCTGCGCCCGAATTGATGGCCGGGGTGAGGAACGCCAACAGCATGAGTGCGATGACGGTGCTCACCAATCCGGTGATAGCGGTGGGGCCGAGCTTACGGCGGCCTTCCGTCTTCTGTTCGGTGTCTGACATGACTTCTCCTAACTAAGCGGAGCGGTATACTCCGGATGTAATCAGATCATAATGCTCCGGTTATAATGAGTGCAAACGCAGGAGGTCAGATGAGGTCAGATGCTCAACAGAATCGCGGGGTGATTCTGGATGTCGCGCGCACACTTTTCGCAGAACAGGGCGCAACCGTGTCTTTGCGGGCAATTGCTGCACAGGCGAGCGTGGGGATCGCGACCCTGTACCGGCACTTTCCTACGCGGGGTGACCTTCTCCTCGCCCTCGGATTGGAGATGAGTGCCGAAGCGCTCGCCGCGATGGACCGTGCGCTGGAGCACTGGGACGCAGATCCGGAAGCGGCCTGGCGCGGTTTCATCACCGGCGTGGCTCGCACCCAGGTGAGCGCCCAGCTGGTGGCAATCGCTGAGGTGCACCAGGATTTTGCTGAATCAGAGCGGGTGGCTGCGGTGCGTGCTGAGCGACTGGCGCAGTTCGATCCGATCCTTGTGCGGGCTCGTGAAGCCGGGCTGATTGGCGATATCGATGCGATGCGGCTCGTAGCCGGAATTGCGGCGGTAACTCGTCCGCTGCCGCCGTTTGTCGAAGATCAGATGCCCGATTTTCACGAGTGGCTGGTTGATGCCTACATCCGAGGAATCCGGCCGTAGGCGTGATGACTGTCTGACCGGCCCGCGAAGTCGGGGTCAATGTCCCAAGGCGAGCCGCGCGAGGTGAGCGGTACTGCGGAGGCGAGCGGCGCCTCGTCAATCAAACCCGGGCATAGAAAATCCCGGGACATCGAGTGAACGATGTCCCGGGATTTCTGCTGTGCGCGAGAGGGGACTTGAACATGGAAACCTGTGCTGCACGTGAGCTTTATCAAGAAGGTTGCCTATGTGGGGGCGAGGCGATGAAGACCGTTGAGTCGCATCCAAGCTGACGCTGGAGAAGTAGGTGCAGGGTGTAGCTGCGAAGTGCCGCACGTAACGTTCCGAAATCGCAGGGTCTTCCAATCGAAAGGGGAATTCTGCACAATTGAGAGATGGGTCACTCTTCGAGCGGTCAGGTTATGAAGGAGTATGCGGTACTTCGGGCCGCAGACAGGCGCAGAGTTCTCTGCGTGCGGAACGAAGACGACTGGGCAGAAATGAAGACTGTGGGGGCCGGCGGTCTGGTCTGTCCCGCAGAAGGATGCGACTCAATCCTGGTCGCATGTACAAGCAAAAAGGAAAAGCGCTTTCTGCGATATCACAACAAGGCGAGGCAGTGCGGGCACAGCTATGATCCAAACGGCGGTGGTGGGGTCGAAGGTTCGGAACATCTGTGGATCAAGAATCGTGTAGCCCAGATTTGTAACTGGCTGGGGTACGACGTCGAAATCGAGCACCAACCGCCGCAGGCTGATATATGGGTGCATAGCGACCCACCGTTGGCTATTGAAATCCAACGGTGGGATACGGATATTGAGGCGCGGACGCGGTCGCGTGAGCAACTCGGCGCACAGACGATTTGGCTGTTCACTGAAGGCGCGTCTTCTGCAGTCGATAAATACTTGTTCAAGACGCCCGCGGCGCGCGTGCGCGTCTACGAAAAAACGATGGAGCGAACGGCAGGAAGCCGATCAAGCCGTGGTTGTCAGAATGCAAAGAAACCCCATATGTGTACATTGGGGCCACCGTCCTGTCGTCACACCGCAGTGGTCGAATGTTAGGCAGTGCGGGCAACTACGACGCTATGAAGTTTTTCCGACAGGTGCTCGCGGGAGATCGGATATGGGTTGCTCCTGAATCCAAACTCGCAGAGCACGGTGGAGGTTGGGCGCTTCGCAAAGATATTCAAGAGCTGAAGCGGTTGCGTGCGCGGCAAGCTGCCCGTCATGAAAGTGCGGCATTCCGGATGCTCCTCGATAAGCAGAACAACCCAGGATCTCGACAAACAACGTCAGCAAGCATCGCAGAGCTATATGCGAAGAGTGCAGATAGCGGCAGTGCCTCTGAACGCCGTATTCCCCAACAGATATCGGAGGCCAATCAGCGGGACGATGACAGACAGTTGGGGGTATATGCGTCTGGGGGCGGAACGGAAGCGAAGCGTAGCTACCATCAAACGGAGGAAGCGACAGCAAAGGCCAAGGCTGCTCGAAGCGAACCAATGCGAAATTCTTTTGTGCCGCCTTCTAGGGAGTTGAACAGCTCTGCGTCTAAGACGAATCAAACAGTGTGGAGTCGGTTTTTAAAAACTGTTAAAAGATGGTTCTGTTAACACAAAAATTCCCGGGACATTGAATGAACGATGTCCCGGGATTTTTACTGTGCGCGAGAGGGTGTCTGGTTTCAGGACATCGTTCACCCCTGCCGCTGAGAATCGGCCAGCGGATGTCCCACGACATCGTTCCATTGATGTGTCGGGTCATCGTTCACGTCCACATTCAGACAGCCCAACATCCTTTAGCCGGATTCTGCGCCCTAGCAACAACTGCGAACAGGAGTTTCTGTCGCTAAAGGGAGTCTCCCTGCGGCTAAAGCGTGGATTTGCTGCTAGCTGGTGTGGGAACGCGGAATAGTCAGCCACCCTGCAGCTGCGCAGGCAAGAAACAGCCCGCGGGTTTGAGTGGATTCTGCAGATTAGGGCACATACGAAGACAAAAACGCGCAGATCGCCTCCATATGTGCCCTAATCTGCACATGCTTCAGCTTGAGGATGCAGCATCTACAGCGGGGAACGATGACCCGACATACCCACCCCAAAAAGGGAACGATGACCCGACACATCGACAGCCCAAAACACAAAAAATCTCGGGACATCGAGTGAACGATGTC
>NZ_KV789350.1:6641-46171 GCF_001807555.1 Brevibacterium sp. HMSC08F02
AAAAATCTCGGGACATCGAGTGAACGATGTCCCGGGACTTCACAGCTGTGCGCGAGAGGGGACTTGAACCCCTACGTCCGAAGACACTGGAACCTAAATCCAGCGCGTCTGCCAATTCCGCCACTCGCGCGGGCGAACCCAGCATACAAGACCCTGACCGTGGTCAGTGGGGCTCGAGGTGGGTTCGCGGGATTGGGGCGAGGTGCCGAGGTGGTCGGCTACCGAGGCGGGGAAGTAGCTCGGGTGTTGCCGGTAAGTCAGTCGATGCCGAGTTCGCGGCGCAGACGCTCCACGTGGCCCTTGGCGCGCACGTTGTACTGGGCGACCTTCACAACACCTTCTTCATCCAACACGATCGTGGAGCGGATGACACCCTGGACGATCTTGCCGTAGTTCTTCTTTTCACCGAACGCGCCCCATTCAGTCATAACCTGCTTGTCCGGGTCTGACAGCAGCTGGAAGTTCAGGCCTTCCTTTTCCACGAACTGGGCGAGCTTTTCCGGTTTGTCCGGCGAAACGCCCAGCACCGTGTAGCCGGCAGACTTCAGCGATGACAGGCTGTCACGGAAATCGCATGCCTGCGTGGTGCAGCCGGGAGTCATGGCGCGCGGGTAGAAGTAGACGATGACGGGCTTGCCGCGCAGGTCAGACAGGGTGAGGTCCTCACCCGTGTGATCAGTCAGAGTGAAATCCGGGGCGGTGTCGCCGATCTCCAGGCGGGTCATTGCATTCCCTTCGTTAGGAGCCTTGTTCTGCGTCTCATTCTGCCACCTGCCTTGCCACCTGCCGCCGGGTGTCAGCCGGTCACGGTAAGCTCGGGGGAGTAAGCAGACTTCCGAAGAAAAGGAATGCGCGTGAGCAACGTCTACACCTCGGACATCACTGTCGACAACGCTTCGAAGGCACAGCTCGAAGAATCCATCCGCCTGCGCGAACAGCGCCTGGCTGCCAACATCGACACTCTCATCGGCGAAGTCCACCCTAAGGCCATTGCCGCTCGTGCAACCGGCCGGGTCAAGGGAGCTGCCGTCAACTCGGACGGTTCAGTCCGCGCTGACACCGCCGCACTCGTTGGCGGCCTTGTTCTCAGCGCTGCAGCGATCGTGGCTCTGGGCATCGTGCGCAGCCAGCGCAAGTACTGAACTAGCACTGATCGGCAAGTATTCGCTGTATGTCTGAAAAGTCGCGTAAGCGGTCAGCGGCAGAAACCGCCGGCGAGCTTCCCATCCGCATGCTCCACGACCGTCTGCTCGTGGAACCTGACAAGGAAGCGGGGGAGCGCAGGTCTTCTGCTGGCATTGTCATTCCCGCAACCGCGGCCATGGGCAAGCGGCTGGCGTGGGGCACGGTGGTGGCTACCGGCCCGAATGTGCGCCAGGTCAGCCTGCACGACACCATCCTGTTCGACCCAGAAGACCGTGCCGAGGTCGAACTCGACGGATCCCTGTACACACTTCTGCGTGAACGCGATATTCACGCGATTTCGCAGACCGCCGGTGAGGACAGCACCGGCCTGTACCTGTAGCCGCTAGGGCGGCTGCTGGTTTGGCGTCGGGGCTGCCCTCCCTGATCGCACGAGGTGCCGCTCAGCTCGGTCTTGTGCGGTTGGTCACAAAGGTCGGATTCGGGTTGATTTCGATTTCCCACCGCCGCAGGAAGTGTGTATAGTAGTTTCTCGTTGCGCACCTCTAGCTCAATTGGTAGAGCAACTGACTCTTAATCAGTGGGTTCCGGGTTCGAGTCCCGGGGGGTGTACGAAAACAAAGGCCCTGACCAGCAGAAATGCAGGTCAGGGCCTTCTTGTTGCCCGCGTGCCGGGGCGCCTGTCCCACGTTTACCCCTCTTCTACATGGCAGGCTGCTTCTGCCCGAGCGGTTCCAGATGTGCAGGCGTGTCGAGCTCCTCACGAAAGTTGTGGACGTAACGCGCTTGTGTCACGGAAGTACTTGAACGCCCGAGAAGTGCGGAAGCTGTTGAATAAACTGGCAGCGTGGCAGAGCATGAGAGACCGTCGAAGACCAGCGTCCGGAAAGCAGGATCGAAGATCAGGAGGTTCCGCGGCGGTGAGGCTAGTCAAGCAGAGTTTGAGGAAGCACTCGAAGTCGTGCGTGCCTTTCGCTCTCAGTTTGCCGGCCCGCTTCTGATGGTCACCAACAGTGTGAGCGGCATTGCATCGGGATGTGGAATTGATGCGTCCGTGACGCAGCGGCTTAAGCGGGAGCAGACCATCTTAGAAAAGCTGGGCGATCGTGAGAAAGGGCTAGACCTGTCCCGCATGCAGGACATTGGAGGATGCAGAATCCTTGTCAGCGATATCGCACAGGTGCGGACTGTAGAAGCTGCGATCCTCGATGTTTGGGAAGCTCAGGTCGCGAAGGTGTACGACTACATCGAGTGCCCGCGTGAGTCAGGGTATAGAGCAGTGCATATCGTGGTGAAGCGCGATAGCTTGCCGATCGAGATTCAGATACGTTCACGCAGGATGCATGCATGGGCCGAATTCGTCGAACGCATGTCGGGACACTTCGGGCGCAACCTCAAGCAGGACGCCGGTGACCACCCGGTACAGATTCTGGCTCGGACAATGGCCGAAATATACCGCCTCGAAGAAGAGCAGAAGCGCGTTCCGATAGACTTGATTGACAAGGCAAATCGCCAGATTGCAGAAGTGAACAAGCTGCTCACCGCGAGCGTTGACAAGCAGGAGGGCGCGTCATGAGCAACATCAATCATTTCCTGCTCGTCTTTGACCATGTCCAGGACAAGCTCATCATGCAGGAGTCTTTTGGCACTGATGCGGAGCGGGCAATGGAAGAATACGCAAAGCTCGAAGCGGAGTACCGCGACTCACTATCTACAGACATTGTTCTTGTCGGCTCAGATTCCCTCGAAACGGTGAAGGCAACACACAGCACCTACTTCACCGGTTTCGCAGCAGCAAGCGGAGCAGACGGCCTGCTGGAGACGCTGACACCGTAACGACCTCACCACAGCGTCCTTGCAGCTAAAGCACCGGCCTACAGGTGCGTAATGCTCGAGAGAACAGTAACCCCACAGCACGCAGGGTGTGGGGTTGCTTTTGTTTACGGAAACGAGCGGGCGCTAAGCCCCGGCTGTGGTGAGGACGGTCCGATGCCAGAGTTTGATGACGTCAATAGGTACTTCGAGTCGATGCATCGAGTTTTCTATGCGCTGTTGCAGGTTGCTGATGAGGCCAGCGGGCGGGAGCCTGTGCAGAAGTACATGCCGTTCGAAGAAGACCCGGATCTGTTTTTCGATGATGCTTATCACGCGGTGCTGGAAGCTGGCGCAATAGTTGAAGATGACGAACTTCTGGCAGAGGCAGTAGCGACCGGGAACGAGTTCCTCGAGGTGCTTGAGGAAGAAGGCACGGAGGAAGACAGGTTCAACTTCCGCTATTACTTCGACCCGTTCGTTGAAATGCACCGTCAGGCGGGCCTGGACGTCTGAAGCCTCCGGATGCAGAGGCCGCCACCGAAAGATGGGAGCTTTTGCCATTCCGCTTGGAATTTTTGCACGCCTTGCAGTGCTGGACTGGGCGAGAAGTGACAAGCATCGAGGCCCTGTTGGTTTCGCAGTAGCCTCATTGGCGAAAGGATGCAGTTCTTCATGACGACTTCTAAGCAGTGGGTTCTGGCTTCTCGCCCCACCGGCACCCCAACTATGGACAACTTCCGCCTCGAAGAGGTGGAGCTTCCTGAACTTTCCGACGGGCAGATCCTCGTAGTGAACAAGGTCAACACGGTTGACCCCTACATGCGCGGCCGGATGAACGATGTGAAGTCCTACATCCCACCTTTCGAAATCGACAAGCCGATGACCGGTGGCGCTGTCGGCATCGTCCGCGAATCCCGCTCCGAGAAGTTCAAAGTGGGTGACGCCGTCAGCCACTCGCTGGGTTGGCAGGACGTCGCCGTCGTCGATGAGTCAGCCGCCAAACCCGTCGACCTCGACATGGCACCCGCGCACGCCTACCTCGGCATCCTCGGCCTGACCGGTCTGACCGCCTACGTTGGGCTGACCCGCATTGCCGAAATCAAGGAAGGCGATGTCGTGTTCGTTTCCGGCGCGGCCGGCGCAGTCGGCTCGGCTGTCGGTCAGTTCGCACGCCAGCTCGGCGCATCGAAGGTCATCGGATCGGCTGGCACCGACGAAAAGGTCGAGCGGCTCAAGGAGCTCGGCTTCGACGCCGCCATCAACTACCGCGAAGGCAATCTTTCCGCACAACTCAAGGAAGCTGCGCCAGAAGGAATCGACCTGTACTTCGACAACGTCGGCGGAGAACACCTCGAAGCAGCCATTGCCCGCATGAACGAGTTCGGCCGCGTCGCCATGTGCGGCGCGATCGCACAATACAACAACACCCAGAAACCTTCGGGGCCGCGCAACCTCGCACTGGCCATCGGCAAGTGCCTCACTCTGCGCGGATTCGTCCTCGGCAAGTATTCGGACGCCGCCCCTGAATTCCAGGAGCGCATGGCTCCGCTTGTCCTCAACGGCGACATCAAATACGACGTGACCACCCGCCACGGCATCGAAGCCATGCCTGAGGCATTCCTCGAGCTTTTCACCGGCGGCAACACCGGCAAGATGATCGTTGAGATGTGACCACTGGGGTTCGCAAGCCGTGGTGAGCTCCTCCTCGTGAGAATGACGAGGGGGAGCTCACCACAGGGGCTCCCATCTAAAAGCCGGTAAGTGCGTCTAGACAAAAGCTGAAGATTTCAGCCCTCAACCTTCGCGTCGCCGGCTAAACTTTTGCCCAGATTCACGCCGCGCGAAGGGCGCCGGCACATTCCGGAGGGCCAACCCATGCAGAATCTGCAGAAGAAACTCACCCGAGCGCTTGCCGTCGGCCTGGTTCTGATCATGGGCTTTGTTCTTGCCGGCTGCGAGGGCGTTGCGGCGGGGAAGCTCAATATTGATTTGAGCTTTGACAAGGAAGGGCGTCTCACAGGCACTTACAAGTTGGTGGTTGACACCGCCCTCGTTGAAGAGGAATTGTCAGCTTCCGGCGCCTCGCTCGACAAGGATGAAGTCAGTAAGCAACTCGACCGGCTGGTCGATGACCTGGAGAGTGACGCCCCAGAAGGGATGACGGTCGAGAAAATCGACACCGAGTCCGAAGCGGGGCTGAACATCACTCTTGACAAGGTGCCGTCCGGCGAATTCGACATCGACGGCCTCGAGGGCCCTGACGTGGAGCTAGTTGAGGCGGAAGGCTACGTTGCGGGCTCAGCGATGAATCCAGTCGGGCCAGAGGTGCTCTTTAACTACGGGCTGCCGACGGATCCCTCCGAGGTGCTCACTGAAGCTCAGATGAAATTCACCTTCCCCGGTGACGTCGAACACCACTACGGCGGCCAGGCCAACGGCAACACCGTCACCTGGGACCTTCTCTCTTTCGAAGGATTCGCAATGGGTTTCCAAGCGAAATCCTCCTCGAGCGTCTTAGCCGGCACCGGATTCTCATGGACGTTCATAGCCGGTTTTATCGGCTGGACCGTCGTGCCGATCATCATTGCGGTCGTGATAGTGGTGATCGTAGTCAAGAGGCAGAACAAACAGCGCCCAGCAGCAACCTCACCTGGAGGCTCCGGGCCGTATCCGCATGCCGGGCAGCAGAAGGCCAACCCGGGCCAGGTGCCCCACGGCGGGCAGAACCCACCGCGGGGATACCCGGGCCAGCAGCCGCCGCAGAACCCACCCCACGATTCAGGGCCGACGCCGCCCAACCCTCCTCAGAGGTAAGCCTCGGCAGCCCGCAGCTGACACATTCGGCTGAACCGCAGGGCGCAGGCGAAGCTAGGCGGGACGCTCTTTGCTTGATCAGTCGGAAACGACCTGCGTATTCCCTCCTTTGGTGAACCTCACCGTGCCCAAGGGCGGCAGGTTCCACCCATGAAGGATGTGGCTGAGCGCTCGGCTGGGCGACTGCGCTTGGTGCAGACGCTCAAGCCATGGCCGCCAGGCATCCGCATTGAGTCGAAAATCCGGGAAATAGTCGCCGAACCACTGTTTGAAAAGATGGCCGTGTGCGGTTTCCTGCAATTCGCCCTTCTTGCGCGCGCTCGATAGTAGCTCAGCGAGTAAGAAGTATTGGAGCGGGCTGAAGCCTGCACTGTGCAGTTCTGCGGCTGTGTCTTTCCAAGATTGGGGGACGCGCGTGCCGCCCTTGACGACGCTGCCTGCAATGAAATTCATGATGGTCGCCCCTGGGAACGCAGGGCAATGGTCGAGCATGTAGCGAGACCACAGAGGGCGATCAGCTTCAGGGACTTCGCCCCAACCATCCGTTGGGTCGACGTTGTCAGATGTGCCTGTACCGGTGTTGCCACGGTGAGTAGACATGGGAATGTTCCTTACCGGATCCCAATGCGTTTGCGCGACGGGATCCATCGACTTGCATGAACGTTTGCTCATGCCGGTTCTTCCCCTGGGGCACCCCGCTCGATGGAGAGGGTTGCCGTGCAGCCAGCCAGGTACTGAAAGCTGCAACTCTTGAACCTGCTGACAACATACTGGAACTGGAGAAACTTCGGGCGGAAGCGGTAACAAACCGTCATATTTGCATACGCGTCCCAACCTCTCTGTTTGCGGCTAGAATCACGCTCAAACACACGCCGCAAAGTGAAGCAGGGAACCAACCGGAGGCAACCCTATGCAGAACCTGCAGCCGAAACTCACCAGAGCACTGGCCATCAGCCTGGCTCTGATCATGGGACTTGTTCTTGCCGGATGTGGGGGAGTCGCCGCCGGAAAGGCGGACATCAATCTTGACATTGACGAAGATTTGCTTGTCAGCGGCACCTACCAGATGGGTGTTGACCTTGTTCGTCTTGAAAAAGAAAAGTCGATTTTCACATCTGTGCTGAGTGAGAGCGAACTCGATCAACGCGCTGATGGGCTGGTCAGCGACTTACAGAACAGTATCCCGGAAGGGGCGACCGTCGAGAAAGTCAAAACTGGATCGGAAATCGGGATCATGATCACTCTCGACAAGGTTGTGGCCGAGGACTTCGACATCGACGGTGT
This sequence comes from Brevibacterium sp. HMSC08F02, assembly GCF_001807555.1. Taxonomy (NCBI): domain Bacteria; kingdom Bacillati; phylum Actinomycetota; class Actinomycetes; order Micrococcales; family Brevibacteriaceae; genus Brevibacterium; species Brevibacterium sp. HMSC08F02. Next base: position 13,698 of record NZ_KV789350.1, read on the forward strand.
GCCTGGTCCCGACATCATGCTGGAAAAAGACGGCGGCGTGATCTCGATGAGTATGGAAAATCCGGTTTCGGCTACGGTTCTGGGAAATCTGGGATTCCCTGTGGACCCGTCAGAAACGGTTACTCAAGCACAGCTGACGCTGGCCTTTCCCGGCGACATTATTGATGCCGAAGGCGGTCGCGTCAACGGCAACACCGTGACCTACGACCTTCGCTCTTACGGGCAGAACACTATCGTTGTCAATGCGGAAGCACCCAGCTTCCCGTGGCTGCTCGTATTCGTCATCATCGGCGTGGTGCTGCTGCTGATCATCGGTGCCGTCGTCATCTTCCTGCTCCTCAAAAAGAAGAACGCTGGGCAGCCTGCCGCGCCAGTAGTCAGCGGCCAGTATCCCTATGACGGGCAGATTTCTGCCTATCCGGGATCCGGGCCTTACACGGGCCAGGTGCAGACTCAGGGGTATCCGGGGCAGCCGCCTCAGGGTTCGGGATCGGTGCCGACGTACCCTCCGCAGGGCTCAGGTCCGATGCCACCGCAAGGGGCAGGCCCGGTGCCGCCTCAACCTTGGCAGAGTCCGCCTCAGGGTTCGGGACCGGTGCCGCCTCAACCTCCGCAACCGCCGCAGGCATAAGCCGCCACACCTGTCGAGGCTGCCAACCTCACCCACAAAAAAATTCCCGGGCGCCATATGAACGGTGCCCGGGAATTGACTGGGGTGGCTAACGGGACTTGAACCCGCGACCCCCGCGACCACAACGCGGTGCTCTACCAGCTGAGCTATAGCCACCATCACTGCCGCTTGGACAGCATTGACAATGGTAAGCCACGCTCGGCCGTAAGGCCAAATCGGCTCATGTTTCACTCCGTCGAGCTCAACAGGCGCCTTGCTGAACCCCTGCATTCACACAGCGAACAGTCACGTTCTCACCAGCAGATAAACGAGCCATAACGTTTTCCGTGCAAACTGGGAACTGCAATATGCGCGGCGTAAAATCACTCAGGTGAAACAGCGGATCACCCACCCGTTGACAGGTGAAAACCAACACCTCTGACTCCCCAGTAGAAAGCCCGAGGATGAAGCACGCTGACGTCAGCTTTGCTGAGGACAGAACTGTCCTGCTGACGATCGACGGCGCCTCGGAACGCTGCCGAGACCTGGGTGCAGCACTTGCGGCCGTCCGCGACGAAGCGGCAATCGACGATCACCCCATATTCGTGCAGATCACCGACGGTGATTCTTCACATTCCGTGGTCATCGCGGCTGATGGAACAGTGGCAACAAGCGAACTTCCCATAATCCAGCCGCAGAACGCAGTAGAGAACAGAGAAGACCGCACTGTCGAAAGCGCGCAAGAATCAAAAGCTCCCGACCAGGGGAGCGGGCTGGAAAATCAGGCGGACACCTCGGCACCCTTCACAGAATCAGCCGTGCCATACGCCTCGGCTGCGGTATCCCCGGAGGGTGATTCCGCACCCCGGCCAGCAAGGGCAGACGGGCCGGTGGAGGAGCCTGGTGGCACCGCGGAAGAAAACGGCACAAGGCGAGCCGCAAGGCGCCACCGCACCCGGCAGGGCAACGGATCACTGCTGACTCGACTGCTCTCTGACGAACCAAAACCAACAAGGACCGCACGCGAAGACCGTCGCAAACGCAGGCCATCCATGCTGGTGCCGTCAATCGTGTTGGCTGTCATGTTGATCGTGGTCATCGTTCTGTGGGTCATCCCATCATTCGTCGGCGCACCCGACGGCGGGTTGGAAGAAACCTCAGCAAATGTGTCCGGTGGAGCCGAACAGCCCAAACTGAGCCTCAAAAAATCAGACAGCGTCGTCCCCGGATTCAAGAATGAACCTGCGTGGGAACTCCCTGTCGACCCTGCGGCATCAGTCAGTGCATCCGAACGCGGAATCGTCGTAGTCAAAAACCAAACCGTCGACATCTACGACCCGGCAACCGGCCGCAAACGCACAAACATCACCATGGACGGCGATATTCAGATCGCCGCCGAGACCAAAATCAACAACCGCCCAGCCCTCCTGCTGCGCTCAGGTGATACCGCAGAAGTCCTCTTCGACGGTGAAGACAAAACCCACAAGTACGAACTTCCCAAGAACGCCGAAATCTCGCTGGCCGGAACATCGCCCATGATCGTTGCCGACGACAAGCTCTACCACTTCCACGATGACAAAGTGCACCCCGTTGTGGGCATCGAATCCGGCTTCACCCCCATGGGGCTCGACGGTCGGAAGATCATCACCGCCGCCTTCGATGGCGACGTCGCAGTATCTGACACCGACACTGGCCTGACGGAGAAGTTCTCACTCGAAAAACCCGGTCGCGACCTCGTAATCCTCAAATGGGTGACAGCCGGACACGGCAAAATCGTCACCGTGTGGGGCGAAAGCGGAACTGAACTCGAATCCGACGCCGCTGTGCAGGTCGTAGTCAGCGACACCAGCCAAGGCAAGATCGTGTCAACGGTCGAAGCTCAGGCGAACCGAATCTCCGAAGCCAAATGGGAACGGGGGCAGGGCTTCCACCTGGCAGTATTCGGTCCCTACCTCTTCGACATGAAGACCGGCCTGCTGGTACGTGACGAGGCAGGCGAAGATGTGCGCTTCGGGGAACCCCGCGGCACATACACGCCCGCAGTGGTCGAAGGCAGCCCCGCAATCGTCGCAGGTGACGCCGCCTACGAAACCAGCAACAACCTCATGGCCGTCGATTCGGACGGCGAATACGCGGTCGTCCGCAGCGAATCCGATACAATCAGAGGCTACGCACAAGCACACGAAGGGTAATAACGGGCGTTGCGCCGTACTTCGGTCAGACGTTCGAAACAGCTGAGCACGCACATTTGAGCACGTACAACGCTGATGCACACACCGGAAGGCAGCATGAGAATCACGTTCAAGCGCCCGGCGATAGCCGTCGCGCTGTGCTGTTTTGCCGCCTCCGGCCTGCTGTTCACAATCGCCATCCCGGCAGCCTCGCAGCCGGAAAACAATCCCACCGCAGCCTCAACCGCATCGCGGACTTCAGACACCCCGTACGATCCTGACGGCGATAACAGCCCTCCGCCGTCGAGTGAACCCGCAGACGGGTCAAGCGGTACTCCGACGGGCACGCCCACCCCCAACCCGAGTGGGGACCCCTCGGAGTCGCCGTCTGAGGACCCCTCGGAATCACCGTCTGAGGACCCCTCGGCATCGCCGACGCCGACCGAAAAGCCGAAGCCAACGTCGAAACCCACTCAGAAGCCAACTGAGAAACCAGTCCCGGAGCAGCCGGACGAACCCGAGGATCCTCCAGCCGACGACCCCCGTCTGCCGAACACAGGTCCGCCTAGCAGCAGTCCACTGCCTCCCGATGGCCGCTTCAACAGTGACAGCTCTGGCCGGCAGGGCGGCTATCCGGACACCGGCAACAGCGGCACAAACTGGGTTCCGCAGAGCCCCAGCCCTGGTTCTGGAGGCTATGCCGAACAGAACCACGGTGCGGTCAACGACCCCGTTCCCACCCCCGAAGCCGAACAGGCCGAGTCCTCCGAAGACGGCAGCCGCAACTCCGCGCTGAAAGGCAGCCAGGCCGGTGCCGACAATGCTGAAGCTCGCAGCAGCAGCCTGCTGTGGGGTGGCCTGACAATCCTCGTGGGCTTGGCTGTCATTGTGGCGGCGTGGCTGTTCCTGCGCCGCTCACAGAAAGACCAGGAGCAGCGCGGCTGAGTGCCGCATCTGCCGCACAATTACGAGGTGGAGCACCAAATCCCGGAGTCTCGGCACCCGGGTGTTCCGGCACCTCGGCACCGGATCTTCAGAACAGCGGGCGGTCTGGCGTGTGCCCCTCAAGTTCCAACAGCATCCGCTTGCGCTCAAGCCCGCCGGCATAGCCGACCAAACCGCCGTCGGCGCCCATCACCCTGTGGCACGGCACGATGATGCTGATGGGATTGTGCCCCACAGCGCCGCCAACAGCCTGTGCCATGCCCGGTTTGCCCAGCTGCCGGGCAATCTGCCCGTACGTGGTCAGTTCGCCAAACGGAATGTCCAGCAGCAGCTGCCAAATGCGCTTCTGACTGTCGGTGCCGTGCAGAGCAATAGGAACATCGAAAGTCTGCCGCTGCCCGGCAAAGTACTCACGCAGCTGCTCAAGTGCCAGTCCGATGACCGGATCACCAGCTGCCGAGGCGGAGCTGAGCTCCCGCCCGAAAACTTCCGGTTCGGGACTGTGCTTGATGGGCACGTGGTGAACTCCGACCAGCTGGTCGTCGTGCGCGATGACAACGGTGGGTCCCGTCGGCAGAATCACATGGGCGTGACGGGCTGAGCCCATGGGTCAGCGGCCGTCGTTTTCTATGTCCATGCGCTGCAGGCTGATTTGACGTGCCGAAGGTTCGACGTTCGACTTCACAACCGTCTTCTCTGTGACCTCGAAGTTTTCGCGGTACTTGCCGAACAGCAACCGGCCTTGAGAGACGAGCGCTGTTGAGGAATTGAAGATCATGAGCGTAAAGGGGAACAGCAGCCACTGAGCGAGCATCGACACTGAGCGCAGTCGTGAATAGCGCACAGGCCTGGGTGGGAGCAGGTTGACGAACACCAGCAGCGATGTGAGCAGCATGATCATGGCCACCTGCTGGATGGCGCCGACCAAAAACGGCATGTTGCTGGTGAACTCCGGTGCGTTTTCGCCGGTGGCACGCAGCACCAGGAACGGCACCCAACCGCCCACGGCGATGATGAGTGAAACACTGGCGAGCGTGACGTGGCTTTCCAACAGCAGGATGAACTGACACAGCGTGCGGAAGAACTTGGGCTTCGAATTGGCCCAGCCCTTAACGGCGTAGGGAACGTCAGATGCTCCGTAGGACCAGCGGGACAGCTGCTTGAACTGCGCTTTGATCGACTGGCCCAGGTTCCCAGCCAACACCGCGTCCTGATAAATGGGCACGTGCACCGGGATCACCCGGTAGTTGCCATCGAAATGGAAGTACGACCGCCAGAACTGGTGGCCGTCTTCGACGATGGTGCGCGTGGACCAGAAGTCCATGTCGATAAGCGCATCGAGCGGCTGCGAATGTGATGCGAAGTTCCGCAGCGAAAACGGCCGGACCGTCTGTGTGAGATTGAAGAAGCAGTTGGCCGATGCGATCACGCGGGTGACCGCGGGGGCATCCCAGATGTTCGACAGGTACAGCGCGATCGGCTGATAGGACGCCCGCTGACGGTCTTCAGCCCGAATGTATTCGTAGGCGACGTAGTCGAAGTAGCTTTCGTACGGCTTGTTGTCACAGTCGAGCGTTGTGACCATGACTTCGGCAGGGTCGTAGCCGTTTTCTTCCGCCCACATGGCTGTGCGCCGGCCGGCGTAGGTGATGTTGCCGCCCTTACCGGTGATTTCACCGGGGATATCGCGGGGGTGTTCAACGAGTTCGTAGGTGCCGAACTTCGCGCCGTACTTTTCCTTCAGCCGCTGCGCTGTCAGCTGCATGTCCGGGCCACCGCGCTCTTCGTAGGCGAAGAAGATGTGCAGGTGATCCGCCGGTGTCGTTGTGTACAGCAGTCCGCGGATGGTGGGTTCGATGACTTCGTAGGGTTCGTTGTACGCCGCGATGATGACAGCGTGCTGCACCCGGGCGGGGTGCGGGTAGTTCTGCGGGTTCTTCCCAATTTGCCGCAGCAGCTGCCGATGCTGGGCTGCCCTGAATGATCCCGGCGGGGTCGGAGGCACTCGTTTGCCGTCCAAGACCAGCGCAATGTCCAGCAAGCGTGCATTCCAGTCCACGCGGGCAGCAAGGCGAAAACGCCGCAGCCCGCGCACAAGGTCAATCGCACCTCGCACACCGCGAATGAACATATAGGCGACGATCGCCAGCACCCACAGCGCACCCCACGTGGGGTTGATGAGCGACAGAATGACGACAGCCGCGAGGTTCCCGTAGCTGAAGAGCGCCGGGATCATTTCGAAGAAACGGTAGCGGGAGTCCCGCTTGCCCAGCGGGATTTCGTTTCCTTCGTCTGCCGATGTCAGGGGAGCGGCGGTGGTGCTCATGTTCAGCTGTCTGCCGAGGTGCCTGGGGACTGCGGCTGGTCACTTTCGGCTGAGTCGGTGGGGAAGTACTCGGAGGTGATCTCCGATGCGATCTTGGCCGAAGCTGTTGAATCCGGGGCGTCTGCCGTGAACACCGCACGACGGTAGTAGGCGAGTTCGGCAATGGAATCGAGAATGTCGCCAAGGGCCCGGTGGTTGCCTGTCTTGGCAGGAGCGGAATAGTACGACGACGGGAACCAGCGCTTGGCCAGTTCCTTAACCGAGCTGACGTCGATGATGCGGTAGTGCAGATAGTCGACGAGTTCCGGCATCTGCTGCTGCAGGAACATTTTGTCGGTGCCGACTGAATTGCCGCCCAGCGGCGCCTTGCCGGAAACCGGGACGTGCGAACGGATGTAGTCCAAGACGCGCTTCTGTGCGTCGGCAACCGTGGTGCCCTGGTCGAGTTCGTCGATCAGCCCGGATTCGCGGTGCATGTTCGTCACGAAGTCGTTCATGTTGTTCCGCGCGGCCTCAGACGGCTTGATGACGATGTCGATGCCGTCGTCAAGCGGTTTGAGGTCGAAGTCGGTGACAATCGCCGCGACTTCGATCAGTTCGTCCGTGCCGACCTCAAGGCCGGTCATTTCGCAGTCAATCCATACAATTCTGTCTACAGCCACGACGCCCATATTAGCGGTGCGGTCTGACACAGCCCGCTGAGCGTGAGCAGACCGCTGAGAGTCCGCCCAGAACTCGGCTTTGTCGGGTACGTAGAATGGACAGTTGAACCGCAAGCTGATCGAAGGGGAGCGCGTGCGCTCAATTGCTGCAGTCGTGATGATCGTCCTGGGCGCTGTACTCGGCGTCGTCGGAGTTCTTCAGAAGACCGTGTGGGCACCGCCGGAAAACATTACGGCGACCACGCAGACTGATGAAAGCTCCGCCGCGGCCGTCATCGAGCCCGGAGTTCTCAACCTGTATCCCGGTGGAGCCCAGGTAACCGTTAAGGGCACCGGCGACATTACCGTTGCCCACGCCTCGAAGCCCAACGTCGAAGCGTGGCTCGGCGAAGCCTCCTACCTCGACATCACGGGGCTGAAAACCCAAGAAGAGCTGCGCACAGAAAAAGTTGCCGGCGAAGAAGACAGCGTGCCCAACCCCGCGGGAGCAGACCTGTGGGAAGACTCCACAACCGAACCCGAACAGGTGACCTTCACGTGGGACGAAGCGGCTGGCGACACCTCGTTCTTGATCGGCAGCAGCGAAAAGACTGACCTGCAGGTCTCGGTTACGTGGCAGAACGACGCCACCAACGCGTGGTCGACCCCGCTGATCGTCATCGGACTCATCCTCATTGTTCTGGGCATCCTGCTGTTCATTTCCGGCACCAAAGCGAAGAAGCGCGAAAAAGAACGCGAGGAAGCGCGCCGTGAGCGCCGCCGCCGTCTGGCCCAGATGGGTTCGGCGTTTGCGATCGTTCCCGGCCTGGCGCTCGCAGGCTGTGGTGCACCCGAACTGCCCGAACCGCAGCCGTTGGAAACTCCCACCGCGCCGGCTGCCTCCGTCACCGACGAACAGCTTGAACGTGTGCTGGAGGACATCCACACCACCATCAAGGAAGCCGACGACAAACTCGACACGAAGAAACTCGGCGAACGTGCCGACGGCAGCTTCCACCAGCAGCGCGAAGGCGCCTACAAGATCAAGAAGAAGGACAAAAAGGCCAAGCTTCCGGCCGCCCCAGCCTTTGACGATGTCAAGGTGAACTTCACCTCGGCAACCGACTCCTGGCCGCGGATCACATCTGCAGTGGTGAGCGGAAACGACCAAACCCAGCTGGTCATGCTCAGCCAGCAGGACCCCCGCAGTCCCTACCGCCTGTGGGCGCTGACCGTGCTCCTGCCCGGCGCTGAATTCCCCGAAGTCGAAGATGCGCGCGTCGGTTCGGGCCTCCTGGCGGCCGATCAGGACGGCCTGGTCATGACGCCCAAGCAGACCGTCGAAAACTACGCTGAAAAACTCCAGAAGCCCAACAAGGCCAAGCGCAAGGGCGACTTCGAAGACGACGCGTTCGCCAAACAGGAAAACGACACGTTCAAGAAGATCAAGAAGGAAATCGAAAAGGGCAACGGCTCGGCCAAGGTTGAGTACAGCCCCGGCAAGCAGATCGCAGCCCAGTCGACCACCGACGGATCGGCCATCGTGATCGGCTCGGCAGTGCAGACTCTTTCCCTGTCACCCGAAACGCGCGAGGGCCAAACCGGCGAACTCACAGTGCCCAACCCGCAGGCCAAGGTCGTCGGCGAAAGCAAAACCCAGCGCACACTGCAGACCGAATACACACAGGTCTACGCATTCGTCGTGCCCAAGAAGGGCGAAGGCAAGGTGCGCCTGATCGGCGTTTCAACCGCCATGTCCGACGCCAAACTCAGCGGCAACAACTGACGAGGAGAACATGACTATTCCCCAGCAGCCCGAACACCCCGGACACGGCCAGCAGGCAGGAGGCCCGCAGGCCGGCCAGCCGAACCAGCCCGGCCAGCCGGGAGCCCAGGAAGGCCTTGACCTTTCGGCGGTTCGCGGACACGGCACCTCGGCAGCTTCGGCACCGGGCGGTGCGGCACAATCAAGCGAGGCACCCGGCCCCAACCAGGTCGAAGTTCCCGCGCTCGCCTTCGAAGTGAACGAGCAGACCTTCGAATCGGCCGCCCGACTGTCGATGGAACTGCCCGTGGTGCTCGTGCTGTACTCCGGCCAGCAGCCCGAAAGCCAGCAGATCCTGCCCGTCATGCAGAAGATCGTTGAAGACCAGGCTGGTCGCGCAGTGCTGGGACTCGTGGACGTTGCCACCAGCCCCGCCATCCAGCAGGCATTCCAGGTGCAGGCCCTGCCGACGGTTGTCGCCGTCATCAAGGGCCAGCCCGTTCCGCTGTTCCAGGGTATGCAGCCCGAAGCGCAGATCCGCCAGCTGTTCGACCAGATCGCACAGGCGGCGAGCCAGGCCGGACTGCACAAAACCGCGTGGGTCAAAGGCGCTCCCGGACAGCAGGGTCCCCGCCACCCCGAAGCGCTCGAAGCTTTGGAAGCCGGCGACCTCGACCGTGCCGAACAGGTGTACAAGAACGCACTGGCCGAATCGCCCGCAGATGACGAAGCGAAAGCCGGCATCGCCCGGGTCGGTCTGCTGCGCCGCACCCGAGACAAAGACCTCGCCGCCGTGCGCCAGGCCGCAGCTGACAACCCATCGTCCGTTGATGCGGCAATCGACTGCGCTGACCTCGACGTAGCAGGCGGACACGTAGAAGACGCATTCACACGACTGATCACGCTCATTGGAACCACCGCGGGCGACGACCGCGAAAAACTCCGCGTGCACCTGCTGGACCTGTTCGACGCCGTCGGCGCTGAAGACGCACGCGTCGTCAAAGCCCGCGGCCGTCTGATGCGCGCACTGTTCTGATGACACGGCTTCTGAGCGCCGGACTGCTGGCGCTGGTTGGAGTTCTCGGCTTGGTGCTGGTGACATCAGCACTGTCCGTTGTCGGCTTTGACGGGCAGGCCCGCACCGAGGCGATGACCGCTGACGAACGCAGCCAGGCAGTCATGATCGACCAGCAGCTGATTCCCGTGACCAACGCTGTGGCGGAGGTCAGCGTCGAATCCGACAGTCCCGTGTTCATCGGAACCGCCAACGGGGTTGACGCTCGCAGCTACCTGTCGGGCACCGCGCACGACGAAGCCACCAAGATCAAACTGCCGGGCGAAATCGAGCACAGGTTCGTAGCCGGGGGAGACTCACTGCCGACTGACCCCGAAAGCCGCGACTGGTGGATTGCACAGGAAACGGGGACATCGCCGAAGGTGCGGCTTGGCCTTGACAGCAACCCGCAGATGGTCGTTGTTGCCGCACCTGAAGGTGACCTCGCTGACGCCAAAATCACCGTCACGGTTGACACGCCCGGTGTTGTTCCTCTGGCACTCATCGGCCTGGCTTTCACAGTGCTGGCCTTCGCGGCTGCAGTGTGGCTTTTCCTGTCCTGGAAGAACGAACAGCCGAAGGTCGCGGTCGGCCGCCGTCGCGGTGCGGGTGAACAAGATGCCGAGGTGCCCGGCACCCGGGTGCCAGAAGGCGAGGAGCCGGGCGGCACCTCGGCAGCAGATGGGGAGCCGGACGCTCAGGTGCCGAAAGGCGGGAAGCCGGGCGGCACCTCGGCAGATGTGAAGAAGACAGCGGAGGGAGCCCGATGAAGCGCGCACTCAGCCTGATGACGGCAGCCTTTGCGGGACTGGGGCTGCTGAGCGCGTGTGCCGGCGCGCCGCCGATTGCCCGGCCCGCGGTTCCGCAGTCCAGCGAATACGCGAAGGCGCCGCTGCGTGCCGGCGATGGTTCGGCATTCATCACCGACTACACGAAGAAACTGCAGAAAGCGCTTGCTGATGACGGCAAAGGTCTGGATGAAATTCAGGGCGGACCGATGCTCGACCGCACAAAAGCTGAAGTTCTCGTAGCGAAAGCCGAAAAGAAGAAACTCGGCACGGTCGGCTTCGACAAGGTGGTTGCAGGCGGGCCGAAGCAGTCGGAGTATCCGCTGTGGTTCTTTGCCTTCGCCAATGCTGACGATGCCGAATCCGGCACGCAGGCTCTCCTGGTGACGCGTGAAGACGCCAACAGCGAATGGACAGTGCAGCAGGGACTTTTCATCGACCCCGAGCGTGTGCCGAACCTCGCACTGGAAGACGGCCAGGTTGCTGAGGCAGGCAAACAGTACGCCGTCGATTTCGGCAAGACCGTCACCGCGGTCAAGGACTACCTCAGCGGTGCGGGCAAATCCGGCGGCGGCGATTCGCTGGATGACTTTGACCCCAGCGGCGACGGCTTCAAGGGCTACCGCGACTACGTTGACGAGTACGCGAAAGACACCAAATCGTTCAAGCGTGTTGAATCACGCTGCCAGCCGTACACGGAAATCGACTTCGAAAAGTACGCGGTGAAAGCTGAGGGCGGCGGGGCTGTTTCGATGGCGGAAATGCGGTGCACCATCACACTCGAGGTGCCCGACGACTTCAACTTCACACTCCCCAAACAGGTTTCCGCCATCACCACGGGGAAGAAGAACGGCAACCGCGTAGAAATCGAAGCGTCAATCCCGTTCCTCATTGAAACCAGCAAGGACAAGACCAAGCTCACCAGCCCCGACTGGTTCCCACTGTCCGGCAAACAGACCTCCGCAAAGGGCGAAGACAAGGGCAAGGACGAGGATAAGAGCAAGGACGAGGATAAGAGCAAGGACTAAGGCAAGGGCCAAGGCAAGAGCAAGGACTCCGGCGACTGAGCCGCGCTGGCCTGGGTTGGTTCGGGCTGGTTTTGGCGGTTGGGGCGCGCCCTTGAGGATGGTTACCGCCGGGTAGCAACAAAAACTCCCGTTAGCAGTTACGGCTAAAGCGCAGATTCCGGCTAAGGGGTGTCTCGGTGCGGCTAAGGCGTGGATTTGTTGCTAACGGGTGTTTTTGTTGGTGGATTGGCTGGCCGAGGTCTCTTCTGAGGGCCGAGGTGCCGGCTGACTGGCCGAGGTCTCTTCTGAGGGGCGAGGTGCCGGCTAGCTGGCCGAGGTCTCTTCTGGGGTCGAGGTGCCTTCTGGCCGGGCCCGCCGGCTTAAGCCCCGTACTGCTGGGCGATGCGGTCTACGCGGATCAGCCACAGGATGCCGAGCACTGGCAGCACCAGCGGAACGAAGCCGTAGCCGATGCCGAAGCCTGACCACACGGTGGCTTCGGGGAAGAGCTCCGGCCTAACAAGGCTGAAAATGCCGACGGCAATAACTCCGACAAGTTCGATGAGCACCGAAACGACAGCAATCCGGTGGGCTGTGCGGTTGGCGATCGCCAGGCAGACCGTCGCAACGATGTAGACGACAGCCGAAAACGCCGACAGGCTGTAGGCCAGCGGTGCACGGTCGAAGTGTGACACGAACTGGTAACCGGCCCGCGCGGATGCCGACAGCGCAAAGATTCCGTACACCGCGGTCAGGGCGCGCCCTGGCCCGGAGTGCATTGCTGAGTATGCGTGCGGCTTGGTGCCGGAAACTCCAGAGTTGTCAGCGTTTGCGTTCGTGTTCACAGCCAGATCTGGTCCATTCGAATAATCATGACGATGACGGTGGCGCCGGCTGCGGCCAGCACCCACGGCCCCCATTTGCTGGGCTCAATGTATCCCCACACCGCGGCTATCGGCACGAGGATGATTGCGGTCAGCACGTACCCGAAGAACAGCAGCGGGTCGGCGTTTGTCTGCCCGAAAAGCACAATGCTGGTGACCAGCTGAACGATCAGCAGCAGAAGCACTGCACCTGCCCACCAGATCATCGCGATCGGTGCCGGACGGTTTCGCAGGGCCTGGATGGTGCCCCACAGGGCAAGCAGCCCGGCGGCCGCATATTGGGCATAGGTCAGGAACGCAATCACGCCTTAGAGTGTATCGCCGCGGTCGTTAGACTCGGTGTGTGCGTTCCTATTTCGACTATGCAGCGACATCGCCCATGCGCCCCACCGCGCTGAAGGCCTACACCGACGAACTGCAGAAAATCGGCAACCCATCGGCCCTGCATTCGCTGGGCCAGCAGTCGCGCCTGCGCCTGGAGGATTCGCGCGAGGTGCTGGCTGGGGCGGTCGGCGCATCGACCCCGGCCGAGGTGGTGCTCACCTCAGGCGGCACAGAAGCCGACAACCTGGCCATCAAGGGTCTGTTCTGGCACCGCAACGGCGTGCCGGCCGAAGGCGCGGGCACGCCAACACCCGCCCCTGAACTGTCCCACCCGGTCATCATCACCACCCCGATTGAGCACAACGCCGTCCTCGACACCGCCGGCTGGCTTGAAACCCAAGGCGCGCAGGTGCTCCTGGTCGACGTCGACGAAGTCGGCCGCATCAAACTCGACCACTTGGAAGAGCTGCTGCGCGAACACGGCGACCGCGCGGCCCTCGTGTCGATCATGTACGCCAACAACGAAATCGGCACTGTCCAGCCGATCAAGGAAGCGGCAGCACTCGCCAAGGCCGCGGGTGTGCCCATCCACACTGACGCGGTGCAGGCATTCGGACAGCTGCCGCTGAACTTCGCCGACCTGGGTGTTGACGCAATGACGGTCACCGCCCACAAGATCGGCGGCCCCGTGGGCATCGGCGCTCTCATCCTGTCGCGCGACATCAAGGCGGTCCCCGTTCTGCACGGCGGAGGGCAGGAGCGCTCGCTGCGTTCGGGCACCCTTGATGTTGCAGGGGCTGCCGCTTTTGCCGCCGCCGCGCAGGAGGCAACGGGGGACCTAGTTCACGAGGCGCCGCGCCTGTCTGGTCTGCGTGACCGGCTGATCGCCGGTATCGAGGACAACGTCCCGCATGCTCACCTGTCAGGTCACCGTGAGGACCGGCTGCCGGGCAACGTCCACTTCACTTTCCCCGGAGCGGAAGCCGATTCCCTCCTGTTCTTGCTGGACGCGGCAGGTTTTGCCACCTCGGCCGGTTCGGCCTGCAGCGCCGGTGTCAACCGGCCCAGCCACGTACTCCTGGCCTGCGGACGCAGCGAAGACGAGGCCCGCTCATCCCAGCGGTTCACACTGGGCCACGGAACAACAGAAGAAGAAGTCGACAAGCTCATCGAAGCCCTGCCCGGTGTTGTCGAGCAGGCACGCAAAGCCGGCATGAACTCCGCCTACGACTGGAGCCAAGCCGACTGAGCCGCAGTTCGGAATAGAATCAATGGCCCAAACGCTGTAACAGCAGAGCTCTGTCACAGCGTGGGCGCTTTCAGAGCCAGCAGCCCAATCGAAGGAGGGACCGTGAAGGTACTGGCAGCCATGTCAGGCGGTGTGGACTCAGCCGTCGCCGCCGCACGAGCCAAAGACGCCGGACACGAAGTCGTCGGCGTACACCTGGCGCTGTCGCGTATGCCCGGAACCCTGCGCACGGGGTCGCGCGGCTGCTGCACCATCGAAGACTCCCGCGATGCAGCCCGTGTGGCCGGCATGCTCGACATCCCGTTCTACGTGTGGGATTTCTCCGAACGCTTCAAAGAAGACATCGTCGATGACTTCATCGCCGAATACTCCCAGGGCCGCACCCCCAACCCGTGTATGCGCTGCAATGAGCGCATCAAGTTCGCCGCTCTGCTCGACCGTGCGCTCGCCCTGGGTTTCGACGCGATTGCCACCGGCCACTACGCCGAAATCCAGTGGGTAGACGGCCACCCGCAGCTGCACCGCGGTCAGGACATGAACAAAGACCAGTCCTATGTGCTGGGCGTGCTGACAGAAGAGCAGCTGCGGCACTGCTATTTCCCCATCGGCGCCAGTGCCGCTAAGGCCGATGTTCGCGCCGAAGCTGCTGAACGCGGCTTCCCCGTGGCGAACAAACCGGACTCCTACGACATCTGCTTCATCCCCGACGGCAACACAAAGGCCTGGCTGGCAGACAAGATCCCCATGCGCCCCGGTCTCATCAAAGACAAAGAGGGCGAAGTGCTGGGCGAACATGACGGCGCACAGTCGTACACCATCGGCCAGCGCAAGGGCCTGGGCATCGACAAGCCGACCGCCGATGGCAAACCCCGCTACGTGGTCGATGTCGACACTCGCACGAACACCGTCACGGTGGGCCAGCGGCCGGACCTTTCCATCACCCGCTTAACGGGCATTCGCACCACGTGGTGCGGTCAGCCTCCGGAAGCCGCCGGAAACTCGGAAGACCGGGCCATGGAGTGTGAAGTGCAGATCCGCGCTCACGCTGAACCTGTGCCGGCCCGCATGTGGATGGGCGAATATCTGCCGGATCCGCCGGAAACCGAATTCAACGTCCCGCAGGCCCGCCCTGCCGGCCAGCTGATGCACATCAGCGTCGACGAACCCCTAAGTGGTGTCGCCCCCGGCCAGACGATGGTCGTCTACGACGGCACCCGGGTGCTCGGCCAGGCCACGATCGACCGCACGGCAGCCTGACATGACCGGCCAGTCTGCATCACCCGGTTCGCCGCTCACTTCGCCCATCACCGCCGAACTGGCAGCGGCCGGCACCAGGCCCATCGACCGAGCCCGCTTCGCTGCCGGCGGGGTGCTGTTCTCCCAGCGCAGAGCAGGGCAGCAGGGTGTCGGCATTTTCTTCCGCGACGGCGACGGCGAGCCCCAGGACATCCTGCCGGAGAAACTGACGGCAGGTTCGCGCGTTCACGAATACGGCGGCGGCGCGTGGGATTGTGCGGCAGACGGCACGATTGTGTTCGTCGACCGGGTTTCACAGCGCCTCTACACGGTCACCCCGAGCACAGCCCCGCAGGCGCTGACGGATGATTCCGCCGGCAGGGTGTTCTTCGGTGACATCACGGTTGCCCGCAGTTCCTCGGCAAACCCGGCTGGCACCTCGTCAGCCCCTGTTTTCACCGCGGTACGTGAGTTCCGCGGTGCGCACCCGCACGACGTTGTTCGGGACATTGTTCTCATTGACCCCAGCGCAGACACCCCGGTGCGCTCGCTTTTCCCCGCGGACTGGACGGGGGAGGACCGCCCGCATTTTATGGCCTACCCGCGGCTGTCCCCGGATGCCAAGCACCTGGCGTTCATCGGCTGGGACCACCCGGATATGCCGTGGGATGCCACCCGCCTGTTGCTAGCTGACCTCGACCCGCAGACCCTCGAACCGCAGGGTCCGCCCGTGGCCATCCTGGGTGCTGAGAAGCGCCAATCGATTCTTCAGCCCGAATGGCTCAGCCGCTCCACACTGACGGTCAGCACTGACGCTCGCGGCTCGTGGGCGGTGGTGAGCGTGGATGTGCGCGTGTTTCGGGACCGTGCGCTCGGCACTCCCGGAACTCCCGAGGCGGAGGTTGCCTCTGTTCTTGACGACCCCGGTGAGATCGGGGGTCCTCTCTGGGTGCTGGGTTCACGCTGGTACCTGCCGGTTCTTGACGGACAGCGGATCGTGGCGGCTGCCGCGCGCGACGGAATCACGACCCAGCGCACGGCAGCGCTCCTATGGGCCGACAGCCGCCCCGACGATCAGGGCAGCAGTCCCGTGGATTTCGAAGCCGACATCGACTGGGCTGAAATTGAGGACTTCCGCGACACGACAGCTCTTATTCGCGCCGGCGGGCGCAACCGGGTCGATGGGCTCTACACCTTCGACATCGCTTCAGGTGAGCTCGAACCGGTGGCCCTGTCGATCGTGCTGCCGGAGAGCTGGTCGGCTATCGCCGAATACCTGCCGCGGGCCGAAGTGCGCGAATACTCCGGCATTCAAGCCGTCTGGTACCCGCCGCGCAAGCCGGACGCTCATGAGGACGGTAACGCCAGCGCGAACCCCAACCCCGAGACCCACGCGGGCAGTGCGGCGGGAGCCGACCTCCACCTCGGCGGCGGTGCTGAACAGGCCCCACCGTGTGTGGCGTTTGTACACGGCGGCCCGACCTCGCGCATTGTGCCGCGGGTGACGCTGCATCACGCGTACTTCACATCCCGCGGGATTGCGGTCATCGACGTCAACTACCGCGGCTCGACCGGAATGGGACGGCAGTACCGCGAAGCGCTCAAGGGCCAGTGGGGCGTGCTTGACGTTGCCGACACCGTGACTGTCGCCCAGGGCTTGGCCGAAGACGGCCTCATCGACCCTGGCCGCGTGGCCATCAGCGGCGGTTCCGCCGGCGGCCTGACGGTGCTGCAGGCGCTGACTACAACAGACGTGTTTGCCTGCGGAAGCTCGTATTACGGGGTTGTGGACCTGCGTTCGCTTGCCGAAGACACCCACGACTTCGAATCCCGCTACCTGGATGGGCTCGTGGGCGGTGGGGATCCTGAAACGCTGCGGAAAGCATCGCCGCTGGACCACCTTGAGGACATCAGCGCACCCGTAGCCGTGTTCCAGGGCGAAAAAGACGCCGTCGTCCCGCCGAACCAAGCGCGCGCACTCATCGACGCACTGGAAAAGGCAAACCTGCCCTACGCCGCACGATTCTTCCCCAATGAAGCCCACGGCTTCAGTGATCCCGAGGCCATCCGCACCTCGCTGGAAGAAGAACTGAGCTTCTACGGCCGCATCATGGGCTTCGCCGTTGACGTCCCGCCGGTGCAGCTGCGAGGACGCGGCAGGTGAACCTGACGGCCACAACCGGCGTGTGGGCCGGAACCGAACCGCGTGAGGCTTTCAGCGCCGCCGTCAGCGCATCTGGCGAAGGCCTGCCGGCCATCCCGCAGATCGCCCAGCCTGCCGAGGGCGGCACCCGCTGGGCGTTGGACTTCCTGGCACCGGCGGCGGGCATGCTCGACCTGCCCGTCGACCTCAGCCCCGCCGGCTGGCGGCTGGCCAGGGGAGAAAGCCGCGAACAGCGGCTGAGCCGTTCTCACACCGCCCAAATCCTCGACGCTGTCGAAGAATACTGCGACGAACGCCCCACGCTTCTCACGCTGCCTGGACCGTGGCACCTGATCCGCCACATGACACTGCCGACTGGGGCGCCAGTCCTGTCCGACTTCGGTGCCGTTCGCGATGTCCTGCAGGCTTACGCTTTCGCTGTCCAGGCGCACCTTGCCGAGGTGGAGCGCAGGACCGGGCAGGCACCTCGGGTGCGGATTGTTGAGAGGCACCTGGACCCGGTCCTCACCGGTTCTGTGCCGACCGACTCCGGGTTCCGAACCCTGCCCGCCCTGCCGGAGCAGGCAGTGTTCACAGGACTGCAGTCCTTCCTGGCCAGGTGCGGGGAGAACCCGCTGCTGCACGTGCCGAAGCTTGCGACCGTGCGGATTGGTGGGAAGGCCATTCGGCACGCTGATCAGCTGCTCGACATCGGTGCCGGCTCGATTGTTGTCGACCTGCCGGCTGGGTCGGGGTCTGATGGGGCTTCTTCCGAGGGGACGGCTGGTGATTCTCCGGTTGGTCTTGCCCGGTGGGAGCGGCTGGCCGAATGGGTTGATGCCGGGCACGAGGTGTGGCTTAAGTTCCCGTACAACCTCCAGCGGGCGCGGTTAAGTCAGACCCTGGCGTTAGTGTGGGAACCGTGGCGGAGAATCGGCATGAGCCGGGCCTCGGCAGCCCAGTTCGGTGTCCTCACCGGCCTTGCCGAACCGGCTTCTGCAGGTCTGCTGCCCACAGGGGCTGACACGGGCACATGCCGCAGCCTCATGGAGGCCGCAACGGATATTCACAACGCGCTGAAAGAAGAAGAATGAGCACCTATTCACCGGAACAGGCAGCAGAACGCGCTGCCCGGCTGCGCGCTGAAATCGAAGAACACCGCGAGGCCTACTACGTTCACGACGCCCCCACGATCCCGGATGCCGACTTCGATGCGCTCATGCGCGAACTCGAACAGCTCGAAGCAGACTTCCCGGAACTGGCCGCTGCGGATTCACCCACCCAAAAGGTCGGCGGCGGGGTTGACACAGAAGCCTTCGCGCCGGTCGACCACGTGGCTCGCATGTACTCACTCGACGACGTCTTCTCCGTCGAAGAACTCGACGCCTGGTTCGCCCGGGTCAAGCGCAGTGTTCCCGCTGGTACGCAGTTTCTGTCGGAAGTGAAAATCGACGGTCTGGCGTGCAATCTGCTCTACCGCGACGGCAAATTGGTGCGCGCAGCCACCCGAGGCGACGGCTACACCGGCGAAGACATCACGGCGAACATCCGCACACTGAAAGACATCCCAGTGGAATTGGACACTGACGCCCCGCCGGCGCAGGTCGAAATCCGCGGTGAAGTCTTCTTCCCGCTGAAAGATTTCGCTGACCTCAACGCGGGCCTCATCGACGCCGGCAAAGACCCCTTCGCCAATCCGCGCAACGCCGCAGCCGGTTCGCTGCGCCAAAAAGACCCCAAGGTCACAGCACAGCGGCCGCTGCGCATGCTCGTCCACGGTGTTGCCGCTTGGGAAGCCGGTGACGGCCAGGAACTGCCCAAGCGCCAGTCCGAGGTCTACGACATCCTGGGTGAGTGGGGCCTGCCCATTTCGCAGTACTACAAGCACTGCGAAACCGAAGACGACGTCCACGCCTACATCGAGCACTACGCCGAACACCGGCACGACCTCCTGCACGACATCGACGGCATCGTCATCAAGATCGACGACTTCGCGGTGCAGGAACAGCTTGGCTATACATCGCGAGCACCCCGCTGGGCGTGCGCGTACAAGTACCCGCCGGAAGAAGTCACAACAGAACTGCTCGACATCCGCGTGCAGGTGGGCCGCACCGGCCGGGTGACCCCGTTCGCGATTATGGAACCCGTCCTGGTCGACGGCTCCACGGTCGAAAAGGCCACCCTGCACAACGGCTACGAGGTCAAACGCAAGGGCGTGCTCATCGGCGACACCGTCATCCTGCGCAAAGCCGGCGACATCATTCCCGAAATCCTCGGGCCGGTGGTTGATAACCGCGACGGCACAGAGACTGAATGGCACATGCCCACCCACTGCCCGGACTGCGGCACCGAACTGGTCGAACAGAAAGAGGGCGACCGCGACCTGCGGTGCCCCAATTCGCAGACCTGCCCGTCCCAGGTGGCAAACCGCCTGTTCTACCTGGCTTCCCGGGCAGCCCTTGACATCGAAGCTCTCGGCGAAGAAGCCTCGCTCGCTCTGACCAACCCCCTGAGCCCAGACGAACCGCCGCTGCGCTCAGAGGCCGGACTATTCGACCTCAAGGCCGAAGACCTCGCCGACGTGTGGGTTGAACGCGAAGAAAAGAAGAACGGTGTGCCCACCGGCAACATCAAGCGCATCCGCTACTTCTACAACCAGCCCGAGTACTACACCTCGGGCCCGGACAAAGGCAAGATCAAAACCCCGGCCCAGCCATCGGCGGGCACGCTGCGTATGCTCCAGGAAATCGAGGGGGCAAAAGACAGGCCGCTGTGGCGCGTTCTCGTTGCCCTGTCCATCCGCCACGTGGGCCCCACCGCCGCGCGGGCGCTGGCAGCCCACTTCGGATCAATGGATGCGCTGCGGGCAGCCGACCTCGACGCGCTGACCGAAGTTGAGGGCGTGGGCACGACAATCGCCCAGTCGCTCATCGACTGGTTCGAAGTTGACTGGCACGCAGACATCGTCGACCGCTGGAGTGCCGCCGGGGTGTCAATGGCCGACGAGGTCGCAGAAAGTGCCGAAGAAGCCGGACCGAAGCCGCTGGAAGGCAAAACGGTCGTGGCCACCGGATCGCTCGAAGGCTACACGCGGGACTCCGTGAAAGAAGCCATCATCGCCGCCGGAGGCAAAGCCGCCAGCTCGGTCTCGAAGAAAACCGACTACATGCTGGCTGGCGAAAAGGCCGGTTCGAAGCTTGCGAAAGCAGAAGAGCTCGGCATCACCGTGCTGACAGAAGAGCAGTTCAACGCGCTGTTGGCCGGAAAAGACGTCTGAAACAGCGGAAGTACAATCAGACCAGCAGTTATATCAAGCAGAAAGGGTGACGATGTCGGAGGAATCCGCAATCACATCCGACCAGATTGCGCACTTGGCGCAGCTGTCGCGCATCGCCATGAGCGATGAAGAACTCACAGGACTCGCTGACGACCTCGGCACCATCATCGAGGCCGTCGCCCAGGTCAAGGAAGCAGTTGGGGAAGACACCCCGGCCACCAGCCACCCCATCCCGCTGACCAACGTCCTGCGCCCCGACGTCGTGGGCCCTGTGCTCACCCCCGAACAGGCTCTTTCCGGCGCTCCCGCGCAGGAAGACAGCAAGTTCCTCGTACCGCAGATTCTGGGGGAGGACTGACATGGCCGATCTGACTCAGCTTTCCGCACTCGAACTCGCTGAAGGCCTCAAAGCAGGCGAATACAGCTCGACCGAAGTGACCCAGGCTCACCTTGACCGCATCGAAGCTATCGAACCGCAGGTCAAGTCCTTCGTCACCGTCACCGCCGACACCGCTCTGGCAGCAGCGGCCGATGTTGACCGTCGCCGTGCAGCAGGCGAAGACCTCCCGCTGCTGGCCGGTGTGCCCGTCACCCACAAGGACCTCGTGGCAACCGAAGGCATCCGCACCACCGCATCCTCGAAGATGCTCGAAGACTGGGTGCCGCCGTACTCCGCCACCGTCTACGAAAAGACGAAGGCCGCCGGCATGCCCATGCTCGGCAAGACCAACCTCGACGAATTCGCCATGGGCCAGTCCACCGAACACTCGGCGTTCGGCCCCACCCGCAACCCGTGGAACCTCGACCGGATCCCCGGCGGTTCCTCCGGTGGTGCGCTCGCCTCGCTGGCCGCATTCCAGACGCCCCTGGCACTGGGCACCGACACCGGCGGGTCCATCCGCCAGCCTGCTGCCTTCACCGGCACCGTCGGCATGAAGCCCACCTACGGTTCGGTATCCCGCTACGGCATCATCGCCATGGCAAGCTCGCTGGACACCGTGAGCCCGTCGGCCCGCACGGTTGCCGACACCGCAGCCTTCCACCAGGTGCTCGCCGGCCACGACCCACTGGACTCGACGTCCCTGCCCGATGAAGTCCCGGACTTCCTCGCAGCCGCCAAGCGCGGTGCCGAAGAAGGGCTGAAGGGCAAGCGCCTGGGCGTTATCCGCCAGCTGCTCAGCGACGACACCTCAGACGCTGTGCGCACCCAGTTCCAGGCCGCCGTCGACGAAGCCCAGAAGCAGGGTGCAGAAATCGTCGAAATCGACGTGCCCAGCCTCGGCTACGCGGTGCAGGCCTACTACATCCTCATGTCGTCGGAAGTGTCGTCGAACCTGGCCCGCTACGACGGCATGCGCTTCGGCCTGCGCGTCGAACCCGAAGAAGGCCCCGTCACCGCCGAAACCGTGATGGCCGCTACCCGTGCAGCCGGTTTCGGCAAAGAAGTCAAGCGCCGCATCATCATGGGCACCTACACCCTGTCGGCAGGGTTCTTCGACGCGTTCTACGGCTCAGCCCAGAAGGTGCGCACCCTCATCCAGCGCGACTTCGCCCAGGCCTTCGAACAGGTCGATGCGCTCATCGCACCCACCACGCCGAACACCGCGTGGGAATTCGGTGCGGAAAACCGCCTGAGCCCCATGGAGATCTACCTGTCAGACGTCACCACGATTCCCGCGAACCTCGCGGGCATCCCCGCCATGAGCCTGCCCGCCGGCCTGGCAGACGACGGCCTGCCCGTCGGCCTGCAGCTGCTGGCACCGGCACGCGCCGATGAGCGTCTGTACCAGATCGGTTCGGGCATCGAAGCCGCGCTGAACGCAGCTCGCGGCGGCAGTGTGCTCGACAACATCCCCGCACTCGCAGCGGACAAGAACTGAGGAGCGGAAACATGAACTACGAAGAAGCCGTATCCAAATACGATCCGGTCCTCGGCATCGAAGTCCACGTTGAACTCGGCACCGAGACCAAAATGTTCGACGCCGCCCCCAACACCTTCGGCGGCACCGCAAACGCCAACGTGACCCCCACCTCGCTCGGCCTTCCCGGGTCGCTCCCGGTTGTCAACGAAAAGGGTGTCGAATCGGCCATCAAGATCGGCCTGGCACTGGGCTGCGAGATCGCCGAATCGTGCCGTTTTGCGCGCAAGAACTACTTCTACCCGGACCTCGCGAAGAACTTCCAGACCTCGCAGTCGGACGAACCGATTGCCTACGACGGTTCGGTCGAAGTTGAACTCGAAGACGGCGAAATCGTCACGGTGCCGGTTGAGCGTGCACACATGGAAGAAGACGCCGGAAAGAACACCCACGTGGGCGGTTCCGGTCGCATCCAGGGTGCCGAATACTCGCTCGTCGACTACAACCGTGCCGGCGTTCCGCTGGTCGAAATCGTCACTCGTCCCATCGAGGGCACCGGTGCACGCGCACCGGAAGTCGCCGCCGCCTACGTGCGCACACTGCGCGACATCTTCCGCGCCCTCGGAGTGTCCGAAGCTCGCATGGAGCAGGGCAACGTCCGCGCTGACATCAACGTGTCGCTGCGCAAGTCGCCGGATGCGCCGCTGGGCACGCGCACCGAAACCAAGAACGTCAACTCGTTCCGCTCGATCGAGCGTGCTGTGCGCTACGAGATTGTCCGCCAGGCCGAACTGCTTGACGCCGGCGAATCGATCCTGCAGGAAACTCGCCACTTCCACGACGAAACCGGCGAAACCTCTCCAGGCCGTGAAAAGTCGGACTCCGATGACTACCGCTACTTCCCGGAACCGGACCTCGTGCCGGTTGTGCCGTCGCGCGAATGGGTTGAACAGCTGCGCGCCGAACAGCCCGAGCTGCCCACGGCCAAGCGCCGCCGGCTCATTGGCGAATGGGGTTTCTCCGACCTCGAAATGCGCGATGTCATCAACGCCGGTCTGCTCGAAACGATCGAAGCGACCGTTGCCGCCGGTGCCAAGCCGCAGGGCGCGCGCAAATGGTGGACCGGTGAAATCGCCCGCCAGGCCAAGCAGCAGGACGTCGAACCGGAAACCCTCGTGGCTCCGGCTCAGGTTGCCGAACTCGAAAAGCTCATCGCCGACGGCAAGCTGAACGACAAGCTCGCCCGCAAGGTCCTCGACGGCGTCATCGCCGGTGAGGGTGACCCGCAGGCGGTTATGGAAGCCAAGGGCCTGGAAATCGTCAAGGACGATGGCGCGCTCGAAGCTGCTGTGGCCACCGCAATTGCCGAGAACCCTGACGTTGTCGAACGCATCAAGGGCGGACACATGCAGGCCATCGGCGCCCTCATGGGCCCCATCATGAAGGCCACCCGCGGGCAGGCTGACCCCAAGCAGGCGCGCGAACTCATCATGAAGAAGATCGGCTGATATGACTGCTCGCTGGCGGAAACTGTGGGAACGCGAACTGGGCTCAACCGTGCCCAGCTACCGCTTCCTGGTCGCAGATTCCGTCAGCGAATCAGTCACCCGCGCGTGGAAAGCCCGCGGGTACGAACTGGCAAGCACTTCCGGCAGCACCAAAGCGCTCGGTCCGCTCATGCACCGGAACGTGCTTGCCAGTCGCGCCGTCTTCATCGGCACAACAACCGTCGGCGGAATCGTCACGGGAGGACTGGCATTCCTTACGGGCGTTGCCTCACTCATCGTCGGTGACCTCGTGGATCCCGGCGCAATCCTCACCGGTCTGTCAGCCGCCGGTACGCTCGGCACATCCGGGTACACGGGTGTGCGCTACCTTCGCGATCCCAAGCGGCTGAACAAAAAGGCTCTGGAAGACGCCCAGAACGCCATGTGGCTCACCCCGCAGGCACTCGGGTACTCCTTTGGTCGGCAGGACACCGACGAACAGCGGCTGTTCCACCTGACCGTGCACATCGCACAGCAGATCAGTCGCACTCCAGCCTGGAACGACCCAGTGCTGGAAGACCACGTGTCCCACATCGACCTTGACCACGCCGTATCAACGATCGGCGTGCGACTGCAGGAAATCTACCTGCTGCGCAGCGAACTCGAATCTCTGCGGGATAAGCGAACCGCACCGCAGATCGACGCCTATCAAGAACAGCTGGCCGCGGCATTCCGTTCAATTGCCGACCGTGTCACCGCAATGCACGACTACCTGGGCGGTCTGGGCCGCCTGTCGGTCAAACTCAGCGAACTGCAGCGCAGCGAACAGTCCCGCGAAATCGGGGAACGTGTACTCGACGTGGTTGCACGCACCGCAGCTGATGACGCAGCGCTGACCAACCTCGAACACCTGGGGCTCGCGGCAGATTCACACGTCGAATCAATCCAGCAGCTGCTGGGCGAACTCGAAAGCTCAGCCGCAGAATTCAGCGGAGAAGCCGAGGCGGTCAAACTCGACCGCGAACTCGACAGGTAACGCGAAACCGGCAGGGGAGCGGCGCCTCGTCAGCAGCAGAACCCCGCGGATACCCGCGGTCAGGCGTGCAGTGGTGAGCGGCGCCTGGTCAGATCAGTCCAGGTCTTCGTCGACAGCTTCGTGTCCGAACGGGTCGGGGTCGGTGCCCGGCAGCCACGACAGGCCCGGTTCGCCGTAGCCGAAGTCGGCTTTGGCGCGCGTCCACTTCTTCGTCCAGCGCTTATCCAGGCGGTCAACGTACAGCGTGCCCTGCAGGTGATCGAATTCGTGCTGCATGATGCGGGCAAACCAGCCTTCGGCGCTCAAGGAAATGCGCTCGCCGTTTTCATCAAAGCCGTTGACCGTCACCTTGTTTGCGCGCTTAAGCGGAAAGTCCAAGCTCGGCACAGACAGGCAGCCTTCGGATTCGGTGTCTGGGTGCGGGCGGCTGTCGGGGATGCGCGACGCCGTGAGAATCGGGTTGATGAACACTCCGCGGCGACGGCGGCCCTCAACTTCGTCATCCGCGTCATAGACGAAAATCTGCTTGCCCACGCCGATCTGCGGGGCGGCCAAACCCACGCCATTGGACACCTTCAGCGTTTCGAACATGTCTGCGACGAGAGTGCGCAGATCATCATCGAAATCCACAACGGGATCGGCTTTGCGGTGCAGAACAGGTTCGCCGTACACGACGATCGGATGAATTGCCATGCGCTCATCCTATCGACAGGCACTGACACGGTAAGGGACATCCACCCGCGCCGACAGGGGAGCGAAATGTCCGGTGGGGAAGCGCAGTCTGGCGCATGGGTTACATGCTCGCAGGCTGTGATGTGACCCTCATCGGCCGTCCCCGGTTGTGCTGTCGCGAAGTCGACAGGCCATAATCGGGAATATATGTCCGGTCAGCTCTGTTATCCGGACTGAAGATCAGCAGCTGAAGCCATTGGCTGGTGTGTCACGTGTAAAAGCGGGACTGCCGGCAGCAGTTCCGTGAACCTTTTCGAATCAACTCAAAGGAAAGCTGTGACTGTTTACAACAGTGTTTCGGAACTCGTCGGCAAAACACCCCTCCTGCGTCTTAAGCACGCCAGTGAGCGCACCGGTGCTGAAATCCTCGCCAAGCTCGAATACTTCAACCCCGCCAACTCGGTGAAAGACCGCATCGGCGTTGCCATGATCGACGCCGCTGAGGAAAGCGGCCAGCTCAAGTCCGGCGGCACCATCGTCGAAGCCACCTCGGGCAACACCGGCATCGCCCTGGCCATGGTCGGAAGCTCGCGCGGCTACCGCGTTGTGCTGACGATGCCGGAATCCATGTCGATGGAACGTCGCGCTCTGCTGCGCGCATTCGGCGCTGAACTCGTTCTGACCCCCAAGGCCGACGGTATGAACGGCGCTGTCAGCAAGGCCAAGGAAATCGCTGAAGAAACCGGTGGTCTGCTGGCTTCGCAGTTCGCCAACCAGGCCAACCCCGAAAAGCACTACGCCACCACCGGTAAGGAAATTCTCGAAGACGCCGGCACGGTCGACATCTTTGTTGCAGGCATCGGCACCGGCGGCACCATCACGGGTGCTGGTCGCGCTCTGCGCGAAGCCAACCCGGACGTGAAGATCGTCGCTGTCGAACCGGAAGCTTCACCTCTTCTGTCCGAAGGCCAGGCTGGACCCCACGCCATTCAGGGCATCGGCGCGAACTTCGTTCCCGAGGTCCTCGACACCGAGCTCTACGACGAAGTCCAGGCCATCGGCAACGAAGAAGCTCTTGAAGCTGCACGCCGCGTGGCTCGTGAAGACGGCACGCTCGTGGGCATCAGCGCAGGTGCTGCTCTTGCGGCAGCCGAAAAGGTTGCATCGCGTCCGGAAAATGCCGGCAAGAACGTCGTCGTCATCTTCCCGGACCTCGGTGAGCGCTACCTGTCGACGCCGCTGTTCCAGGAATACATGCACTGATGAGCCGACTCCTCAAAGGTGCGCTGCTGGCTGGTAGCGCGGCACTCAGCACGGCCGCCGCGGTCGGTTTGTCTAAGCCGAACGTGCGGGCGACTGTGCGCGAAGACCTCGACAATGCCCGCCGCCGTGACCCCGCGGCGACGAACGATGTTGTCACTGCGCTGAGCTACCCGGGCCTGCACGCCATTTGGGCGCACCGGGGGATTCACCGACTGTGGAACAGGCCCGGTGGCAAGGCTCCTGCACGTCTGCTGTCGCAGGCTGTGCGAGCGTTGACCGGTATTGAGATCCATCCGGGTGCCACCATCGGCCGGCGGTTCTTCATTGACCACGGCAGCGGCGTTGTCATCGGTGAGACAGCTGAAATCGGCGACGATGTCATGCTGTACCACCAAGTGACTCTCGGCGGCACCTCGACCGAGGCCGTCAAGCGCCACCCCACCATCGGCAACGATGTGCTCATTGGCGCCGGAGCTGTTGTGCTGGGGCCCGTTGAGGTTGGCGATGGTTCTTCGGTCGGTGCGAACGCTGTCGTTGTGGGCGATGTTCCTGACGGCACGATCGCCGTTGGCATTCCCGCCAAGATCAAACGCCCCAAGGAGCGCCACGTCCCCACCCACGGCGAGGTGGAACTGGTCGATCCGGCCATCTGGATCTGATCTGGACGCGGTTTTGTGAGTGGGTCACGCGGTGAGGTGATTCGTTTCAGCGGCTGTGGCCCCTGTCTTACGGCAGGGGCCACAGCCGTTTGTGGGATCGAACCAATAGTCCAGCATCAAGGTGACGGCCCCGGGGAGTGGTGCGGCGCCTCGTCATTGCGCCCTGCCACACGCTTTAGCAACGAAAACTCCCGTTAGCAGTGGTTGCTAAGGCGCGGATTCCGGCTAACGGGAGTTTGCGTGCGGCTAAGGCGCGGATTCCGGCTAACGGGTGGCTCGCCGGAATGAACTCACGAGGTGGAGGTCGGATTGACCTGCTGGGTCGGGAACTTTCTCTGGCACCCCTCCGTTAGAGTGGTTGACAGTTCAATCAACTCAATCTGAGTCTTAGGAGCGCACTGTGGAATTCGGAATCTTCACGATCGGTGATGTCACCCGCGATCCCGTGAACGGCACAATCCCGACCGAGCACGAACGGCTGATGAGCACCGTGAAGATCGCCGAACACGCAGAAGCCGCCGGCCTCGACGTCTTCGCAACCGGTGAACATCACAACCCGCCGTTTGTCGCCCCGGCCAACCCGACCGTCCTCTTGGCGCACCTGGCCGCGCGAACCGAAAAGATCCACCTGAGCACCTCGACAACCCTCATCACAACCAATGATCCCGTCCGGTTGGCCGAAGACTACGCCTACCTTCAGCACCTGGCCGGAGGACGCATCAGCCTCATGATGGGCCGCGGCAACACCGGCCCCGTCTACCCGTGGTTCGGTCAGGACATCCGCGAAGGTATCCCGCTGGCAGTTGAGAACTACGCACTGCTGCACCGCCTGTGGCGCGAAGAGAACATCAACTGGGAAGGCCGCTTCCGCACGCCGCTGCAGGGCTTCACGGCAACTCCGCGCCCGCTGGACGACATCCCGCCTTTCGTGTGGCACGGCTCCATCCGCTCACCCCAGATTGCCGAACAGGCCGCATACTACGGCGACGGCTTCTTCCACAACAACATCTTCTGGCCCACGTCACACACCGCGCGCATGGTCAACCTCTACCGCCAGCGCTACGAGCACTACGGCCACGGCAAGGCCGAACACGCAATCGTCGGATTGGGCGGGCACGTGTTCATGCGCAAAAACTCCCAAGACGCGGTCAATGAATTCCGCCCCTACTTCGACAACGCTCCCGTATACGGCCACGGGCCGAGCCTCGAAGAGTTCTCCACCCAAACGCCGCTGACAGTCGGCAGCCCGCAGCAGGTCATTGAACGCACCCTTAGCTTCCGCGACTGGGCCGGTGACTACCAGCGCCAGCTGTTCCTCATCGACCACGCGGGCCTGCCACAGAAGACAGTGCTCGAACAGATCGACATCCTCGGCGAAGAAGTCGTCCCTGTCCTGCGCCGCGAATTCGCAGCCATGCGCCAGCCCGGCGTTCCTGAAGCGCCAACGCACGAATCACTCATGGCTCGCCACGCAGCAGGAGAAGACCCCATCCCTGGTGGCGGACCGAACTCGAAGGCGGCCCAGGAACGTGCACGCGCTGCCGAAGAACACCAGGAGGGCTGACCGTGAAGATCACAGCGCTGACAGCCTCACTGTCCGAATCGAGCACCAGCAATCGGCTGGCGCAGAGGATCCTCGACGCAGCGGCAGAGCTAGCAACAGAAGCCGCGGCAGAAACTGCAGCAGAAACCGCGGCAGCAGACCCACAAGCGTCAACAGCCCCACTCGAAACCGAGACCATCAACCTGCGCGAGTTCTCCCACCAGCTGGTCGATTCGATGCTCACCGGAGTGCCATCGGATGAGCTCGACGAGGTCTACGCAAAACTGCGCACCTCCGACGCTGTCGTGCTCGCAGCGCCCGTTTACAACGCGGCCCCCATTGGTCTGCTGACCATGTTCCTGCAGCTGTTCCCCGAGGCCGGTCTGCGCGGCATTCCCGTCTTGCTTGCCTCCACCGGTGGCACCGCCCGCCACTCCCTGGCCATGGATCAGCACATTCGGCCCGTCATCGCCTACCTCAAAGGGCTTGCTCTGCCGACGGCGGTCTTCGCCGCCACCGACGACTGGGGGCTGCCGGAAGAGCAGACCGGTATGCGCAGGCGGATCGAGGCGGCAGTCCAGGAACTGCTGGAGCTCACCTCGGGAAGTGGGCAAGGTGCCGGAAACTCACGAGGTGCCAGCACCTCGGGCGCCCACGGCACCTCGCGCCGTGTGGAGCCGGTCGATGAGTTCGATCCGAACACCATCACCCCGTTCGATCAGCTGCTCGGCCGCTGAACCGGGCCAGGGGAGCGGCACCCAGCCGCGAGCAGACGAGAAGCTGAGCTCCACCTCGTGAGCTCCACCTCGGGAGCCGCGCCCCGTCAACCCAACCGGCTCTGTCCGCCTTGTGAACTGGGCCCGGACGAAACTCGGCCAGGCTGACACAATGAGGCCATGAGCACGATCACGAAAATCGCCTTTCCGGACCCCGACCTTCTTGACGATGTGCGCTCGCGTCTGAGCGAAAGCGCCCGCAGCACCCTGGACCTGCGCGTGTGGTCGGCTGAACATCCGGACTCTGACCCGGCAGATCTCGACGCGGTGATCCTGCCCTATCTGGGTGCGGAGTCGACTGTTGCGAAGCTCGATGAAATCAACGACCTCAAACTCGTCCAGGCTCAGACCACCGGCTACGACGTGGTCAACCACCTGGTCGGCAAGGTCACCGTCACCACCGGTGCGGGAGCGCACGCGGCAGCGACTGCGGAGCTTGCCGTTGCCCTCGTACTGGCGCGGCTGCGGGGGCTGGACGAAGCGGCCCGCAACCAGCTGACTGGCACATGGGATCACCAGCGCCGCCTTTCCCTGGCCGACCGGAAGGTCACCTTGCTGGGAGTCGGTGGGATTGGTGAGGAGATCCGCCGCCGCCTGGAGCCGTTCGAAGTCGAGATCACCCGCGTGGGCAGCCGCGCCAGGGAAGACGAACACGGCACGGTCTACGGCAACGATGACCTTGCCCAGATCCTTCCGAACACGGAAGTGCTCATCATCGTCACGCCACTGAACGAACACACCGAAGGCATGGTGGACGCGGAATTCCTCGTGCAGCTGCCCGACGGTGCGCTCGTGTGCAATGTGGGCCGCGGCAAGATCGTCGACACCGACGCTCTGCTCGCTGAACTCGAATCGGACCGACTGCACGCCGCGCTTGACGTTGTCGACCCCGAACCGCTGCCGGAGGACCACCCGCTGTGGAAGGCGCCCAACACCCTCATCGCCCCGCACGTCGGCGGCAACACGAGCGCTTTCTTCCCGCGGATCCTGGGGATCCTCACGGAGCAGCTCGAGCGGATTGCCGCGGGCGAGGAGCCGCTCAACAAGGTCTGAAACTGCTGGTACGCACCCCGCCTGTCCACATAGTGCACACGTTCTCCAGCATGTGGACAAGAGGATTTAGACTGCGCTTATGAGCGAAACACCAGATATCAAGCCGCGTTCGCGCGACGTAACGGACGGACTCGAGCGCGCCGCTGCCCGCGGCATGCTGCGGGCAGTTGGAATGGGCGACGAGGACTGGGAAAAGCCGCAGATCGGTGTGGCCAGTTCGTGGAACGAAATCACCCCCTGCAACCTCACGCTGGAAAAGCTTGCCGGGTTCGCCAAAGAAGGCGTCCACGCTGCCGGCGGTTACCCGCTGGAGTTCGGCACGATTTCCGTGTCCGACGGCATTTCCATGGGCCACGAGGGCATGCATTATTCGCTGGTGAGCCGCGAAATCATCACCGACTCGGTCGAAACCGTCTTCGGTGCTGAGCGCCTGGATGGCTCGGTCCTGCTGGCCGGCTGTGACAAGTCGATTCCCGGCATGCTCATGGCTGCTGCCCGCCTGGGGCTTTCGAGCGTGTTCCTCTACAACGGCTCGATCATGCCGGGCACCGCAAAGCTGTCGGACGGCACCGAAAAGGAAGTCACCCTTATCGATGCCTTCGAGGCGGTCGGCGCCTGCCGTGCCGGCAAGATGACCGAAGCTGACGTCGACGCCATCGAGCGCGCCGTCTGCCCTGGTGAAGGTGCATGTGGCGGTATGTACACCGCCAACACGATGGCCTCGGCCGCCGAAGCTATGGGCATGTCTCTGCCGGGTTCGGCAGCTCCGCCGGCCATTCACCGCAACCGCACGCTGTTCGCCCGCGCATCGGGTGAAGCGGTTGTTGAGCTGCTGCGCCGCGGCATCACCACGAAGGACATCATCACCTACGAATCGATCTGCAACGCGATTGCAGTGACGATGGCCTTCGGTGGCTCGACCAACGCGGTGCTGCACCTGCTGGCAATCGCCCACGAAGCCGGTGTTGACCTTTCGCTCGATGACTTCAACCGCATCGGCGACAAGGTTCCGCACCTGGGCAACGTCAAGCCCTTCGGTGACTACGTCATGAACGACGTCTTCAAGATGGGCGGCGTTCCCGTGGTCATGAAGGCTCTGCTGGACGCTGGTCTGCTCGAAGGCGACTGCATGACGGTCACCGGCAAGACGGTTGCCGAGAACCTCAAGGCCATCAACCCGCCGGACCCGGACGGCAAGATCGTCCGCGCTATGAGCAACCCCATCCACAAGACCGGTGGTCTGACGGTGCTCACCGGTTCGCTGGCACCGGAGGGTGCGGTCGTGAAGTCGGCAGGCTTCGACGCCGACGTCTTCGAGGGCACCGCGCGCGTCTTCGACCGCGAACAGGCCGCAATGGACGCCGTTCTGGAAGGCAAGCTCAAGGCCGGCGACGTCATCATCATCCGCTACGAAGGCCCCAAGGGCGGCCCGGGTATGCGCGAAATGCTCGCCATCACCGGTGCCATCAAGGGTGCGGGCATCGGCAAGGACGTTCTGCTCATCACCGACGGTCGCTTCTCGGGTGGTTCCACCGGTCTGTGCATCGGCCACGTCGCACCTGAAGCCGTTGACGGCGGACCGATCGCCTTTGTCGAAGACGGCGACAAGATCACCGTCGACATCGCCGCCCGTTCGATCGACCTGCACGTTGATCAGGCTGAGCTCGACCGACGTCGCGAAAACTGGACGCTGCCGGAGAACCCGC
>NZ_KV789350.1:46191-54042 GCF_001807555.1 Brevibacterium sp. HMSC08F02
CGCTGCCGGAGAACCCGCGTCTGCACGGCACGCTCGGCAAGTACGCCAAGCTGGTCCGCTCGGCCGCAGTCGGAGCCGTCACGACGGACTGAGTCACGTCAGGGGAGTGCCGCACACGCTCCCGAGGTGCCTGCTGAGCACCGCTGAAAACTGAAGTACGCGAAAGGGGCACAGGTGGAAACCTGTGCCCCTTTCGCATGCCCTGATGCTTCTGACCGATGAAAGTCGGGCGTCTGGCCTGCTGAAACGCGATTCACAGAGAACTTAGGTAATGCTAACCTCATTAGGTCAGGAAACCCTGACCTAATGATTTCGGGCCCTCAAGGCGGCTGACTCATCGGCGGCCAAAAGGGGCACTCACAGAAAGCAGTACATGAAAACTCAAGCGACATCGTGGCCGAGACGGGCTGCTGCATCAGCGGCCTCCGTTCTCTTGGCCGCGACAGCACTCGCGGTCGGCCAAGCGAGCCCGGCCACAGCGGCTCCCGCTGACGACGTGCTTACATGGACAGGGGCCACGGGGGCTGCAACAGGGTCAGCTGTCTCGCAGAGCTCCTGCGATTTCACCGGCGACGGCAAACACGACATAGTCACCAGTGCGTGGATGTGGGACCGTTTGGGCACAAGCTCAGTAGGCGTGGCCTACGTCATTCCAAACGGCGCGAAGCAGGGGCAACTCGATGACCCGACAACGGGTGTCATCAGAATTGAAGGACCTTCGGAGGAGAACGCGCTCGTCGGCTTCAGCGTCAACTGCGCCGGTGATGTCAACGGCGACGGAATCGACGACATCATCGTCACGCAGTTCACCAAGTCGCGGGCATACGTGGTCTTCGGCAGCAGAGAGTCCGAGCACATTCAGCTGGACCACCTGGGTGATCGCGGTTTCATCATCGCCAGCAAGCAGAATGACAGGACTGGCTACTTTGCAACCGGCGTCGGTGATATCGACGGCGACGGCAAGGACGATGTCGCAGTCATTTCGCTGACTCGCAACAGCAGGGCCGGTGCGGCGACCGTGGTCGCTGGAAGCGACGACATCGCAACCGTAGAGATTCCTGATTCCAAGCGGATCATCGCCACAATTGACGGTGCGCCGGAACAGGGGCTGTCGACAATCGCCCCGGCCGGAGATGTCAACGGCGACGGCAAGCCCGACCTCGTGCTGGGCGGCTATGTTGCCAAGCCCGCTGGCTATGAGGGAAGCGCCCACGGCATGGCGTGGGTTGTATTCGGCCATGTCAGGGGTGAAGTCAAGCTCGGCGAAGACTTCGAAGGCTTCACCGTCAACGGACCGGAGCGCGGACGCGACCGCTTGGGCATATCTGTTGCCTCCGCCGGCGATCTCGACAACGACGGCAAAGACGACCTGATCATCGGTGCTGACGGCGCACCGGGTGCGGGGCCAGACAAGCGCAACGGCGCGGTTGCGATCGTCCGCGGTGCCGACTCCAAGCAGACAGTCACCACT
Source organism: Brevibacterium sp. HMSC08F02 (assembly GCF_001807555.1). NCBI lineage: Bacteria > Bacillati > Actinomycetota > Actinomycetes > Micrococcales > Brevibacteriaceae > Brevibacterium > Brevibacterium sp. HMSC08F02. The sequence continues at coordinate 47,663 of NZ_KV789350.1, forward strand.
GACCCGGCGGCCACTGACGGCAAGTCAGTCGCAGCTGACGGCAAGGACCGCGGATGGTGGATCGACGGTGTTGAAGACGCTGGCAGCTTCGGCTTTGCGGTGTCCGCACTGCCGCCGCAGAAGAAGGGCAGCTCCGGCACGCTGGTCATCGGCGACTACTCGGCGAACCGCGCATGGGCGCTCGATACCCGCGCGCTCAATGCTCCGCGGATCTCTGTTGATGATGTTTCAGACGACTACATTTCCGTTATCAAGGGCGAAGCCAAAGCCGAGCGCCTGGGACGCGGCGTCGGAGTCGTCGAAGGGATGAACGGCCGCAATGGTCACCAGTTTGTGGCCGGCGGCGATGGAATAGGAAGCATCGGAACCATGAGAGTAGCAGATCTGCCTGCCCAGGGTCCGACCGACGACGAACCTTCGGAAGCTCCTGATCCGGAAGAAGAGCCGACAGAAGACAGTACACAGACCTCTGATCCCGCGGAGGGAACTCAGCAGCCAGAAGCCCCCGGAGACGATGCCGATACCGACACAGGAGCACCCGAGGGATCTGAACCAGAAGACGACACCGGTTCTTCAGGCAACTCTCGTGAGAACGGTGCAGGTGCCGGTTCAAGCGCCGACGCCGGTGAAGGGGCAGGTGCTGAAGCCCAGCAGCAAGGCGGCAACAACAGTCCGCTGCCGCGTACGGGAGCGCAGTTTGCAGGTGCGCTCGCCGCAGGTGCCGCTCTGATCGCCTTCGGCATTACCGCAATCATGCTGTTCCGCAGGAGGACAAAGTGAAAATCAATCGAAAGACGGCCGCCGCAGCCGCATTCAGTGCTCTTCTGGCTTTGTACGGAGCTACCGCCGCAGCCGCTGAGCCTGCCGCGACCCCCTCGGAGGAACCGACAGAACAGGAGCGCACACCGGCTGAGGAGACAACTCCCACTGCCGAACCGTCGCCAACAGGCACTGCCGAACCCAGCGCACCGGCAGATGACGACGGCGGTGATGACCACAGCACAGCAGATGCGCACCACGGTCACGAAAACCATGACGACGGCGATCGCAAGACATACGGCTGGGAGCCGTCGGAGTACGACACGTGCCCAGCCTCGCTGCACGATGAATACACGGTGACAGGGCCCGACGGCAAGCGCTACGACTCGTGGCACCCGACTTCCGCGGTTGACCCGGCTACCGGAAAGAAGTGCACCTTCGGCCATGAGCACGGAGACGATCCGCGCACTTCCGATATCTACGAGTGGGCTGTTAAGAAGACCGGTGACAAGGCAACCGGCATTCCGTTCAGCTACGCAAACGAAGTTTCGGCAGTGGCCGCCGAAGAGCACGGTTCAGTGCCTCACCGTCACGAAGACCACTACGGACACAAGTTCGTTGTCCGCAACAACGTCAAGCAGGTGAGGGCAGACCGAGCAGGCTATGCGCGTGACGCGTCCGGCAAGCCGATCGAATGCGACTACCTGATGAAGGTGCACCAGGGGTCCCACTCAAAGGACGCTCTGAGCAACAATGCCCACGAATTGTTCTACGCGGTTCGCTGCAGTGATGGGACCGAAATGGCCGTCACGACGTTGACGCCCTTCGGCCAGCCGAACGAATACATCCGCAACTGCACGGACGAAAAGGTGCAGACCAGCGGATCCGATCTGCCGGGTGCAAACACCGGTGCGCGGCGAATTCCTGATGAAAAGTGCGTCAATGCCAATGTGCTCAACGGTCCGAAGACCAGCGATGTGTGGGGGCTGTACGAATTGTGGGAGTCTGACACGACGATCGCGGATCCAAGCGGCAAGACAATCGCCCGCTTCGACCCCTGGTTCGGTGTGCGCAACCCGTCGCGCTTTGCCTCAGGCGGTGAGGCAAAGCCGGTCTCCCAGCTGTTCGACAGCGACAAGACGGTCGGCTGGCCGTGGTCGACGATGTCCGGTGCCCTTGACCAGAAGGACCCGTCCTCGCCGTTCAACGGAGCACAGCGCGATGTCTATGTTCAGAACTCGACGGTCGACAACAGCGGCGGGTCGGAGTTCATCTACACGGACGCCTACGGTAAGAACAGCTCGAGCAGCGAATTCACCGGTTCGATCCGACAGTACGTTTCGACGACTTCGAACACATCGCTGCCAGAACTCGAACGCAGGGCTTTCGGATTCAACACCGACTACGGAGCTCCTGGAACCGGTGTTCACGCGCCGAACTGATGCCCCTGGTCGGGTTGTACTCGGAGCCGTCACGACGGACTGAGCCACGTCAGGGGAGCGGTGCACACGCTCCCGAGGTGCCTGCTGGGTGCCGCTGAAAACTGAAGTACGCGAAAGGGGCACAGGTGGAAACTTGTGCCCCTTTCGCATGCCCTGAATCCTCTTGGCCCAGCCGTCGTCCGGCATGGGGGTCGTCCGAGGTGTCGCGCACCCAAGGTGCCAGGGGCGCGGGCGCTGGCGGGCGCCTCGGCGGCGGTTCCGGCAATCGACGTGATGGAATTCGTAATCAGACTGTGACCAGGTAACTGAGATACAGCTCACAGAAACAATGGCAATTCAGCTATGATTCTTCGCATATCGCAGAGCGTTTATGCATCTGAATGGTGCGTAAATGCGCATGCGATGGTGTTTGATCGTGGGCTGCTCATGCAATGACATATGCGGTGTGGCGCCGAGTAACGACGCCGCCCAAGACAATGACCGCCACTACGGCCAATGGGGGCCGCGGGAGACGAGCGTAGATGAACTCACTCATCATCATGTTTATTGGCCTGGTAATGATCCTGGCCGGCCATTTTCTTTACTCCAAGTTCCTCGCCAAGAAGGTCTACCAGCTTGACGAGCACGCCATCACCCCCGCGCACGCGCAACGCGACGGCGTCGACTTCGTGCCCACCAACAAGTGGGTGCTGTGGGGACACCACTTCACCTCGGTAGCGGGTGCGGCGCCCATCACGGGTCCTGCGGTCGCCATGATCTGGGGCTGGCTGCCGGCATTCCTGTGGGTGACCATCGGTACGGTGTTCTTCGCCGGCATGCACGACTTCGGTGCGCTGTGGGCCTCGACCCGTAACAAGGGCCGCACAATCGGCGACCTGGCCAAGCGCTACATCGGTGGTCGGGGCTCGCTGCTCTTCACCGTCGTTATCTTCCTGCTCATCATCATCGTCAACGCGGTGTTTGCCTCGATCATCGCCGGCCTGCTCGTCACCACACCGACCGCAGTCATCCCGACCTGGGGTGCGATCGCCGTCGCGCTGTGCATCGGCCAGGCTATCTACCGCCTCAAGTGGAACTTGCCGATCGTCTCGATCGTCGGCGTCGTCGTTCTCTACGCGCTCATCATCCTGGGCGACAAGTTCCCGATCGTCCTGCCCGAAACCATCATGGGCATGTCCGCACAGGCGTTCTGGATCGTCGTCCTCTTCCTCTACGCGGGCGTCGCCTCGCTCTTGCCGGTGTGGATGCTGCTCCAGCCGCGTGACTACATCAACGGCCTCCAGCTGTTCATCGGCCTGGGCATCCTCTATGCCGCGATCATCATCTCCGCGCCGACGGTCCTCCTCGACCCGGTGGCTTCGGAACTGCCCGCCGGCCAGGCACCCATCTGGCCGCTGCTCTTCGTGACCGTCGCCTGTGGCGCGATCTCCGGCTTCCATGGCGTGGTCGCCTCGGGCACCTCGTCCAAGCAGCTCGACAAGGAAACCGACGCCCGCTTCGTTGGCTACTTCGGTGCTGTGGGCGAAGGCCTGCTCGCGCTCGGTACGATCATCGCCGTGTCCTCCGGCTTCAAGGCCATGGGTGACTTCCAGGAGGCTTACGCGAACGGCGGAATTGGCGCTTTCGTCGCCGGCGGTGGCAACATCCTCAACGAGGGACTCGGCATCCCGCTGAGCTTGTCCGCAACGGTCCTCGCGACAATGGCCATCCTCTTCGCCGCAACGACGATGGATACCGCCGTGCGTCTGCACCGCCTCATCATCGCGGAAATCGGCGCGCAGATGGGCGTGAAGATCACCCCGGTCGTCGGCACGATCATCGCGCTCGCCCTGGGCCTCGGCCTGGCATTCGGTGCGGGTGAGGGTGGAGCCGGCGACGGTGGCATGATCCTGTGGCCGCTCTTCGGTACGACAAACCAGATCCTGGCGGTGCTCACGCTGTCCGTCCTGGGCGTCATGCTGTTGCGCAAACGCAGGCCGGTCCTGCCGATTCTCATCCCGCTCCTCTTCGTCTTCACCATGACGTTCTGGGCACTGGTGATCCAGCTTGGGGAGTTCTTCGCCGCGAAGAACTGGCTGCTGCTGGGCTTCGGCTCCGCGATCTTTGTGGCCGCGCTCTGGACCGTCATCGAATCGGTGTCGTCCATGGTTAAGGCTGGAAAGAGCGATCCCGAACCCGAAGGCGAGGATCCGGTCGAGCGGCGCACCGTCGCCGAGTCCCTGCAGGAAACCGGCTCCAAGTGACCGATGATTCGCCCCAGCCTGCGGGCTGTGATTCGTCGGGCGGGCAGGCGTCCCAGAACGGGACGCCCGCCCGCCGGGACGGTGGGTTGCGATGCCGCGTCGAACAGCTTCGGCGCGGCTTCGCCGCATTCACCGAGGGGCTCGGAGAGTACTACTACGGCCCCTACCGACAGGCCCTCGCTAGGGCTCAGCGCGACGAGGATGACCTATTCATGCTCTACGTGTGTGGCGAGGCACTCGGAATCCCCAACCCCGCCAGCGCCTACACGATGGAGCTCTACCCGATCGTGCTCGAGGAATTCCACGCCTGGCATACCCGCATGGGCATGGACCGCCCGCCCACGGATGGCATCAAGTGTTGTTAGGAGGAGGCCACTAGCATGACCTTGCGTGAACTCGTGTCTACGCGGCGGGTGATCTTCTTCGGAGGCAAGGGCGGCGTGGGCAAGACGACGTGCGCCGCGACCGTCGCTCTTGACCAGGCTCGAGGGGGCCGCCGGGTGCTGCTCGTGTCGACCGACCCGGCGCACAACCTGGGCCACCTGTTCGGACGGACAATAGGCGGTTCGCCGGTGGGGTTGGCGGACAACCTCGATGCCCTCGAAATCGATCCCGAGCGTGCCGCGAAGGAACACATCGAGGCGATCGGCGAACACCTCTACGGACTCGTCGCTGATGGAATGCGCGGTGAGGTGACGCGCTACCTGCGAGCAGCGGCGGCCGCTCCCGGTTCGCACGAGGCCGCGCTGCTCGAGCGTGTCGCAAAGCTCACGCGGGACGGCCTGGAGCGCTACGACCTCATCGTCTTCGATACCGCACCGAGTGGCCACACGTCGCGGCTGTTGTCCCTGCCCGTGGCAATGGCGCAGTGGACGGATGCCTTGCTGGAGAATCGTCAGCGATCCGACAAATTCGGTCGGGCGGTGCGTGCCATGGGTGGCAATCCAATGACCGGCGACGAGGGGAGCCCGAAGGCACGTCGCGAGCGGCGCATCCGCCACTTGCTGTACGAACGGCGCGAGCTGTTGTCGTCCCTGCGGACCACCTTGCAGGACGAGGCGGTCACGGGGTTCGTCGTGGCGCTCGCCGCAGAACGTCTTCCCGTGCTCGAGACGATCGAGCTGCGCGATCAGCTCGCGGAATCGCACGTAGGAGTGCTGGCATACGTCGTGAACAAGCGCTCGCCCGCCGGTGCTGGGGAGCTCCTCCAGGCGCGACGCGCGATGGAGGAGCAGTGGGTGTCCCACCTGCGCGCCGAGGTGGGTGCGGATGCCGTTATTGCGCAGACTCCGCTCCTGCCGGCCGAACCCGTGGGGCTGGACGCCCTCGCGGAGTTCGGCGAGCTGCTCTTTGCCTAATTCTCGCCCGTACATTGAGGGTGTGTGCCGCAACGTGAGGGTGTAGATTCTTACCTGGGGTACGGAGTCAGTCCTCGTCGGGAATGTCGGCCGGGTCAGGTTCCTGGGTCTTGGTGCGGCGCACGGAGATGATCGCCCACACGATCGGAATGAGGGCGACAATACCGCCTCCGATCAACCCACGGGAGAGGGGTGCGGTATGGCCGTTGCTCATATTGTCGGCAAGGCCCTGCGAAACATCGGTCACGGGGATGACGGGCTGTCCGGTGGTCAAGTGGAACACGATTCCGAACAACAGTGCGGCAACCATGACGCCCATAATCACGTGGGGCCACACCAGCTGGCCCAAGGTGCCCTTGGACAGCAGCTTGTCGACCTGGACACCGTGACGTTCGGCGTAGAAGTAGATGGCAAACGACGGAATCGACGAAAGGACCAGCAGGACGGCGGCCCAGACTCCGTTGCCGGTCAGTGCGAGTCCGGCGGCACCGACGGTCGCTTCTCGGGCGGTTCGACGGGTCTGTGCATCGGCCACGTCGCTCCGGAAGCCGTTGACGGCGGACCGATCGCCTTTGTCG
>NZ_KV789350.1:54062-66385 GCF_001807555.1 Brevibacterium sp. HMSC08F02
TCGCCTTTGTCGAAGACGGCGACAAGATCACCGTTGACATCGCCGCTCGTTCGATCGACCTGCACGTTGATCAGGCCGAGCTTGACCGTCGTCGCGAAAACTGGACGCTGCCGGAGAACCCGCGTCTGCACGGCACGCTGGGCAAGTACGCCAAGCTGGTCCGCTCAGCCGCAGTCGGAGCCGTCACCACCGACTGAATCCGCTAGGTAGTGCCGAACGACCCGCTGAGTGTGCGGATCTGATTTGGTTTGCGAGGCAGACGAAAGGCGGGGCCTGCTGCAGTGCAGGCCCCGCCTTTCTGTGTGCTGGGAGGCAGCCTCCGCCTCGTCCGCCGTTGTGGGCAAGTGCCGGGGCCACCAACGGATCCGTAGGTGTCCCCGGCATCTGCTTGTGTCAGCGATTGTGACCCGGGCCGTCAGTCCTCATCCGGGATGTCGGCGGCGTCGCGGCGGTCGCGCTTGGACAGGAACGCGGGGCGCAGCACCAGGAGGAGCACTGCGGTCAGCCCTACGCCTGCGGCAAGTCCTATGAGCAGCGTCTGGGCAGTTCCCGCGCGGTCCTCCGAGGCGGTCTGCGCGACATCTGCCGTGGTCGGTCCCACGACCTCAACGAACGGGCCGCCGGTGAACAGTGCCCACATGGCGCCGAACACCATGGCGGCAACGATTGCGAGTCCGATGAGGCTGGGCACGATCTTCTGCGTGCGCGTCGCCCGAGCGTACGGGTCTCCGTAGGGGACGCCGTGTGCCTTCATGTAGGCGATGACGGCCACCGCGGGGACGCCGGTCGCGAACAGTGCGACCACTGCCCAGAACACCAGACCGCACAGCGCTAGCAGCGCTGCCAGGGCGATGCCCGCGTAGATGCCCATGTGCGCGGCGAACGTGTTGGCCCTCAGGTAGATGTCGCGCTGGCGCTCGTCGCCCATGCCGGTGAGGCCGAAGACTGCGTCGATGTTCTTAGTGGGAGATGGGGCTGCCGAGGCGCCGCCCGCCTCCCGCTGGAAATTCTGCGAGGTAGTCATGACATACCTTCTTTCAGTCTTCGTCGGGAATGTCGGCAGGGTCGGGTTTCTGGGTCTTGGTTCGACGCACAGAGATGATCGCCCAGACGATCGGGATGAGCGCGACAATACCGCCTCCGATCAACCCACGGGAGAGGGGTGCGGTATGGCCGTTGCTCATATTGTCGGCAAGGCCCTGCGAAACATCGGTCACGGGGATGACGGGCTGTCCGGTGGTCAGGTGGAACGCAATTCCGAACAGCAGTGCGGCAACCATGAGGCCCATAATCATGTGGGGCCACACCAGCTGGCCCAAGGTGCCCTTGGACAGCAGCTTGTCGACCTGGACACCGTGACGTTCGGCGTAGAAGTAGATGGCAAACGACGGGATCGACGACAGCACCAGCAGGACGGCGCCCCATGCGCCGGTGCCGGTCAGCGCGAGTCCGGCGGCAACGGCGGTTGCCGTGTAGACGCTGACGACCGCGCCGAACGACGTTGCCTGCAGCAGAATGCGTGCTTCGCGTTCATCGCCCATCGTCGCGGAGTTGTAGCCCATCATCCGGTCAATACGAGGTGTCGGGGAGTTCGTCATGAGTTGTCCTCCTGTGCGGTGGGAAAAAGATTTTCGACTGTGCTGTTCAGCAGCTGTGCGATTGACAGTGCTAGGTAGACGCTGGGGTTGTAGTCGCCGCGTTCAATCGAAATGATCGTCTGCCGCGACACACCCGCCTTTGCAGCCAGCTGAGCCTGTGTGAGTTCGGCAAGCAGTCTGGCGCTTTTCACTTTCGGCTTGGGGTGTGTGCTCATTTGTCCTCATGTCTAGTTTGTTTGACACAAGGTTAAGGAAACTAGACATAGCATGTCAAGCAAGCCTGACATAAAGGCAAGAATCTTTGACATTGAGGGTCTATGCAAGCGTCCCGAACCACAGCGGAAGACCAGTGACGCGCGCCCGGACCTGGCACCTCGTCAGCCCAAGCGGGAGCTCTACAGGAGTGAGTCTTTCCAAGCAGCGTGAAGATGAGCGAAGCGTCCCTCGCCGGCAATGAGCTCGGCGGGAGTGCCGTCTTCGACAATCCGGCCGGCATCCATGACAAGAACACGGTCGGCGATTTCGACCGTCGACAGGCGGTGGGCAATGATGACCGCTGTCCGGCCGGCGAGGATCGTCTCGAGTGCCCGCTGCACCAACTTCTCTGATGGCACATCCAGGTGAGCCGTGGCCTCGTCAAGAACGAGCACTGCAGGGTCGGCCAAGAACACGCGCGCAAAGCTCACCAGCTGACGCTGCCCGGAGCTCAAACGCCCGCCGCGTTTGCGCACATCCGTGTCATAGCCATCCGGCAGACTCTCAATGAATTCGTCCACACCGACGGCGCGTGCGGCCGCGCGGACTTCGTCATCAGACGCATCGGGGCGGCCGATCCGAATATTGTCGGCAATCGTTCCGCCGAACAGGAACGATTCCTGCGTGACCATGACAACGGCTTTGCGCAGATCAGCATCCACAATGTCCCGCAGGTCAACTCCATCGAGTCTCACCCCGCCTTCAAGCGGATCGTAGAAGCGGGTCAGCAGCTTCACCAGCGTTGACTTGCCAGCACCTGTTGCGCCCACGAGCGCGACCGTCTGCCCGGCCGGCAGACGCAGATCAAAGCGGGGGAGCACATCCTGTCCGTCCCCGTACGCAAAGCGAACGGCATCGAAGACCACCTCGCCGTCGGCCTCGACTGCCTGGGGAGAGGCGGGATCAGTGATGGTGGGTTCGACCTCGAGAACGGCCGTGATCTTCTCAAGTGCAGCCTGCGCCGACTGGTACATGTTGAATGTCTGCACAAGCTCATCGAGCGGGGCGTAGAAGCGGCGCACATAGAGGACGAACGCGGCGAGCACACCCACTTGCGTGTGCCCGCTGATCACAAGCCACGCGCCCAGGAGGATGATCGCGAACTGCGAAAGATTGCCGATCAGCCTGGTCAGCCCGGCAAAAGTTGCCACTCCTCGCAGAGCGTCAGTGTTGGCCTTGCGGTAGTCGTCATCGTGGGCGGCCAGGCTGGATTTGCGCTGCGGCTGTCGACGGAAGGCCTGAACAGCGCGGATGCCGCCCATGGACTCCGTGAAGTCGATGATCACCCTGGCAATCGACGTGCGCGTCCGCCGGTATGCCGCACGCTGTGAACGCTGGGCGGCGCGAGTGACGAAGTACAGCGGGATGAAGCCGGCGAAGGTGACCAGGGCCAGCGGAATGTCGAGGAAGATGAGGATGGCGGCGATGACTGTCATCTGCACGACCCCGGAAATCGCCGAAATGAGCGTATAGCCGAGGAACTCCTGCACCGACTCCATGTCGGATGACTGCCGTGACACCAGCCGGCCTGAGCTCTGCTTTTCGTGATAGGCGATGTCGAGTTTCTGCACGTGGTCGAACAGGCGACCGCGCAGGGTCACCATGATCTTCTGGCTGACGATCCCAATGCCTCGGGTAGCTGCCCAGGATGCAGATGCGCCAAGAACCACAAACGCCGCGAACAGGCCCACGTTGGTCCACAGGGGGCCGAAATCGCCGTTCGCTGCAGCGGGCAGGCCGTGGTCAAGGGCGCGTGCTATGAACACCGGGCCGAGCGTGCCTGCTGTGGCGAAGAACAGGACCAGCAGGGTCAGCACGATGAGGATCCCGCGGTAGGGCCGGATCAGCTGCATCAGGAGTGCGCGGGAGCGTTGCGAAATGCCTTCCGGGAGGGCATCAATATCCGAGGTGGAGGTCACTGTGTCGCTCATGCCTGCGCCCCCATGAGGTTGCGGTAGGTGGGAGAGTTGGCCGTGAGTTCGCGGTGGGAGCCGGTTTCAACGACCGTGCCGCCGTCCAGCACGGCAACCCTGTCTGCCAGCAGGGCGGTCGACGGGCGGTGGGCCACGACGATGGTGGTGGAGTCCGGCAGGACCTCGGCCAGAGCGCGCTGCACGCGGTCTTCTGTGTCAACGTCAACCGCTGAAAGCGGATCGTCCATCACAAGCACGCGCGGCTTGCCGATGATGGCCCGTGCCAGGGCGACCCGCTGGCGCTGGCCGCCTGAGAGGCTGAGCCCCTGTTCGCCGACCTGCGTTTCCAGGCCTTCCGGCAGGTCCTGCACAAAGTCCCACGCGGCGGCGATGCGCAGCGCCTGCTCGATTTCGTCGTCACCGGCACCGGGTGCGCCCATTTCGACGTTCGCCCGGATGGTGTCAGAGAACAGAATGGGATCTTCAAAGGCGAATGACACCAGACCCCGCAGGGCATTGAGCGGGATGTCGCGGATGTCCCGACCGTCAATTGTGATGGCACCGGAGGTGACATCGTGCAGGCGGGGGATGAGCGAGACAACTGTCGACTTACCCGATCCCGTGGGCCCCACGAGCGCCAGCGTTTCACCGGGTTCAACGGTGAGGTTCACATCGTGCAGCAGCGGGCGCTCGCCATCGTCGAAGGTGAATCCGACACCCGCGAACTCCAGTCGGCCTTCGGCGGACGGTACGGCGGCTGCATCGTCGATTCCGCCAGTGGGGTCTTCGATGCCGACTTCTTCATCGAGCACTTCCCAATACCGCTGTGCGGCGGTGATGCTGATGAGGAAGTCGGCCAGCAGGAAGCCGAGCATTTCAATCGGCATCCGCAGAATCCACGTGATCGTGAGCGCTGCAACCACCTGGCCGATGGTCACCCAACCTTCGAGGACGCCCCACGCGCCCAGGCCCAGCATGACGACCTGTGCGGCGGCCGGCAGCATCTGCATCGAGGCCCACATCCAGGAATCGAGCTTTGCCAGGCGCACCTCGTAGCCGGCCAGGCGGTGGGAGAACTCAGAAAATCTCTGCGAAGCCCACGACGACCGTCCGAACGAGCGCAGAATCCTGATGCCGAGAATCGACTCTTCGACGCTTGTGGTGATTTCGCCCATCGTGTCCTGGGATGCCCGCGAGGTCCGCCGATACCGGCCCTCCAGAAGGGCGACGGCGCCCGTCAGTGGGATGGCCATGCCGATCACAGTGAGTCCGAACAGCGGGTGAATGAGCCACAGCATGACGGTGCCGATGACGATCGTCACTGGAGTGACCAGCATGAACGGCCCGCCGAAGGCAAAGAAGCGCCGCAGCTGCGACATGTCCTGCGTGGCCCGGGACAGCAGCTGGCCCGAATCCCACGCGTCGTGCCTGCCGACCCGCAGATACAGAAGGCGGGAGAACAGCCGACTGCGCCACGTGACTTCCCATTCCGAAACCACCCCGGCAACCAGCCGGCGGCGCGCCCACAGGGCAGACGCCTCGGCGATTCCGACCGCCAGAATCGCGGCCGCAGGCCACCACAGGCGGGCGGGGTTGCGGTGGGCAATCGGGCCGTCGATGATGTGGCCCGTGAGCATAGGGGTGGCCAGCGAAATTGCGTTGGCGATGAGCGTGAGCACCATGACCAGGGAATACACCCCTAGGCGGGCGCGGATGTCTGGCCAGAATCGCAGGAGTGCTCGCATTTGACTCAGCTTATAGCCGAGTCAGCCGGGTGAGAACCTCTGCGTGGGGTGAATGCGGGAACATGTCGACTATTCGGACGGTTTCGGCCCTGTAGCCGGGCATGTGCTCAAGGTCTGCCGCCAGGGTGCGCGGGTTGCAGCTGGAGTAGATGACGGTGGCAATTCCGGACTTCTCAATCCACTGACTCATTGGCTTGCCGAGCCCACGCCGGGGCGGGTTGACGATGAGCAGATCGGCTGGCTCGCTCTGCTCGCGAGCCCACGTGAACGCATCTCCCGCTGTGAACTCGACACGGTCTTCAACTTCCGGGTGCTCACTCACGAGGCGCCTGGCGGCTTCCTTGGCCCGCTCGACTGCTTCTGGGTTGAGTTCGGCCGCGTGGACGCGGACTTGCGGTGAGGCGAGTGCCGCGTGGAGGGCAAATCCACCAACGCCGCAGTACAGGTCCCACACTGTGAGGGGAGTGGTGGGGGTGGCTGTGGTTTGGTGTGCGGCTGCGTGGGATGCTGCGGCGTCGGCAATCCACTGGCGGACTGTGCGGTAGAGCTCGCCGGCGACAGCGGTGTTCGTCTGAAGGAACGACTGCGGGCCGGGCAGGAGCGTGACATCGCCCTGAGTGACCGGCAGGGAGCGCTCGCCGTGCAAGTGGATTTCTGTGGGGCCTTCGATGATGGCCGTGTGCTCAGGATTGATGTTTGCGCTGATGAGCGTGATGCCGGGAACGGCTTCCAGTAGGCGGGGAAGCTTTTCCTGCAGACGCGGCAGGGCGCTTTCGGTGCGCAGGACGAAGCGGATCGCCAGCTTGCCATCATCGCCTTCTGTCACGATGACGTATTTGAGTTCGCCCTTGCGCGCACGCACTCGGTAGGGAGGGATCTGTGCGGCTTTGATGATTGCTGGGATTGCATCCAGAGCGCGGTGGATGACGGGGGAGTAGAGCGGGCAGTCAGATAGGTCGATGCCGGCGAAGTCCTCGTCGAGAATGCCGAGTGTGGGTTCGTTGACGGTGCCGCCGACAGCCATTTTCGCAGTGTTGCGGAAACCGGAGTCGGGGCTGGTGATGGGGTCTGCGAAAACCTCGTCAGGGTTTCTGCCGCCCAGGGCGTGTTCGATGTTTGCGGCAAGTTCGCGTTCAATGCGTGTCAGCCGCTGGTCGGTTGGAACCTCGATAAGCGAGCAGGTCCGGCAGCGGTCGGCAGCGTAGTGGGCGCAGAACATACAGCAATCCTAGGTGCTGTGTCAGACCCTGCTGTTAGTGTTCGAACATCCGGAAGGAAGAGCGCTATGACACCCACGCCGCGGAAAACGGAAGACTCCAAACGCCGCCTGTCCATACTTGTGGCTGCCTTCGGCACGATCGTCGAATGGTTCGACTTCTCTGTGTTCTTCTACGTGTCGGTCAACCTGGCGCGCGTGTATTTTCCGGGGCAGGAAAACTCGCTGCTGCTGACTCTGGGTGTCGGTGCGGCAGGCTTCTTCTTCCGGCCGTTGGGTGCCATGGTCTTCGGGCATTTGGGCGACAGGGTCGGCAGGCGAGCGGCGCTTGTGGTTTCGGCAATCCTCATGGCGGTGGCCATGTTTGGAATCGCCATTACACCCGGATACGAACAGATCGGCATATGGGGCGGAATCATCATGATTTCCCTGCGCTGCCTGGCGGGCTTTTCCGTGGGTGCCGAATACACGGGCATCATGGTCTTCCTCATGGAAACGGCCAAAGAAGGTCGTCGTGGTCTGGCCGCGAGCTGGGCTGCCGCGAACTCTGAGGTCGGTGCGCTCCTGGCCGTGGGCTCCGGTGCGCTGCTTGCCAATCTGCTGACCGCAGACCAGATGGACTCCTGGGGCTGGCGAGTTCTGTTCATCATCGGCGGTGTCCTGGCGGCTGTGATGATCCCGCTGCGCAAACACCTCGAGGAAACCGACACCTTCAAGAAAACGCAGGACAGCGGAGCAAGCGTGGGTTCACCGCTGCTCGACGTTCTGCGCCGCCACCCTAAAGCCGTCATCGTGGCGTTCCTGGTGTCCTCGGTCGGATCTGTGTCGTACTTCCTCAACATCACCTACGTGCCCACGTTCCTCGAATCCGTTGTCGAAATGGACGGTGCGGGATCGCTGGCTTTCGGCACCATTGCAGGAGTGGCGGCCATCATCGTCACACCCCTGATCGGACTGGCCTCGGACAAGTTCGGCAGGCGGACCATGTTCGCGGCTCTTAGCGCGGTTCTGGTGCTGACAACAATTCCCGCCTACGCGCTGCTTTCCCACGCCAACCCTGCAACAGCAGCGACTGCTGCAGCCTTCCTTGCGGTTCCCGCTGCGGGATGGTCGGCAGTTGCCGCTGCCGCCATCCCCGAACAGTTCACCGCCATCGGTCGCTTTTCCGGTATGGCCATCGGCTTCAATACGGCCACCGTCGCCTTCGGGGGACTGTCGCCCATCATTGCCGCCAGCCTGGTCCAGACCACCGGATGGGATCTTGCTCCGGCCGGCTACGCCACTGCCATCGTCTTGGTTGCTGGGATTCCCGCACTGTTGCTCATGCGCGAACGCGGGAACGCGCCCCTGGCCGACATTGATGCGGACCCGGGAGATCCACCTCGTGTCTCAGAAAGTGGACGAATCGTATCCGCAAATTGACATTGCCCACGTGGCCTAGTTCACTAGGTCACATGTTCACCGACGTCATTGTCCTTATTAGCAGGCGCGCGAGGTAATCCCTCCCAGCGTTCGCTTGGACGATCATCGCGCGCCCCTCCAGGATCTGGCAGGGGCTTTTTTTATTGGTGATCACCAGGGCGAAGACAATACACAGGTACACGCAGAGGAGTTCACCGTGGCATCAAAGCCCGTGCCGGCGCCATCGCCATCGCGCCAGGCTCAACAGCCCGCCAAAAGAGGGCGGACTGCCCCCGAGGTCCTGACGGGCGCACAGGCCATCATTCGCAGCCTTGAGCTGATGGGCGTCGACACCGTATTCGGACTGCCGGGCGGAACCATCCTCCCGACTTACGACCCGCTGATGGATGCAGAATCCATCAACCACGTCCTCGTCCGCCACGAACAGGGAGCCGGGCACGCGGCAACAGGCTACGCGGCCGCCACAGGGAAGGTCGGCGTGTGCATGGCGACCTCCGGTCCCGGTGCGACGAACCTCGTCACCCCGATTGCCGATGCTCACATGGACTCCGTGCCGCTCGTGGCGATCACCGGCCAGCAGTCCTCCAAGATGCTCGGCACCGACGCATTCCAGGAAGCGGACATCGTGGGCATGACAATGCCCGTCACCAAGCACTCGTTCCTGGTGACCCGGGTTGAAGACATCCCGCAGGCAATCATGTCGGCGTTCCACATCGCCTCGACCGGCCGCCCCGGCCCCGTTCTGGTGGACGTGACAAAGGACGCCCAGCAGGCTGAGGCTCCGTTCATCTGGCCGGAAGCTCCCAGCCTGCCCGGCTACCGTCCCGTCGCCAAGCCGCACAACAAGCAGATTCGCGAAGCCGCGCAGCTAATCGCGCAGGCGAAGAAGCCGGTGTTCTACATCGGCGGCGGTGTCATCCGCTCCGGTGCTTCCGCTGAGCTGCTGCGCTTGGCCGAAGCAACGAAGATTCCGGTGGCCACGACGCTTATGGCCCGCGGCGCGTTCCCAGACTCCCACCCGCAGCACGTGGGCATGCCCGGCATGCACGGCAATGTGTCAGCTGTTGCCGCATTCCAGAAGTCGGACCTGCTCATTGCGATCGGTGCGCGCTTCGATGACCGCGTTACGGGTGACCTCGCATCGTTCGCCCCTTACGCAAAGGTCATCCACGCCGACATCGACCCGGCTGAAATCGGCAAGAACCGTGCGGTCGATGTGCCGATCGTCGGCGACGCCCGCGAAGTGCTGAGCTCGCTGCTGAATGAGCTGCGCGAATCGCACTCGGCGGCACTCGAAAACGAACGCCCCGCCTGGTGGGCGAAGCTCAACGGGTGGAAAGAGACGTACCCGCTGGGCTATGAAGCCAACGATGTCGGACTGTGCGATCCGCAGTACGTCATCAAGCGCATCTCTGCGCTGACAGGACCCGAAGGGGTTTTCGCCGCAGGTGTTGGACAGCACCAGATGTGGGCGAGCCAGTTCGTGAAATACGAACGCCCCAATTCGTGGCTCAACTCCGGAGGGCTCGGCACCATGGGCTACTCCGTTCCGGCCGCCATGGGTGCAAAGGTCGGCGAACCCGATCGCACCGTGTGGGCCATCGACGGTGACGGCTGCTTCCAGATGACGAACCAGGAACTGGCCACGTGCGTCATCTCGAACATCCCGATCAAGGTGGCGATCATCAACAACTCGTCACTCGGCATGGTCCGCCAGTGGCAGACCCTGTTCTACGACGGCCGCTATTCGCACTCCAACCTCGACACCGGTCACGGTTCGAGGCGGGTGCCGGACTTCGTGAAACTTGCCGAAGCCTACGGCTGTGTGGGCATGCGGGTTGAGCGCAATGAAGACGTCGATGCTGCAATCGCCAAGGCCCTGGAAATCAATGACCGTCCCGTGGTCATCGACTTCACGGTCCCGGCTGAGGCAATGGTGTGGCCCATGGTGCCCGCCGGTGTCAGCAACGACCAGATTGAGTACGCGCAGAACCTGCGTCCCGAATTCGAAGAGGAAGAGGAAGAGCTGTGAGCCGTCATACTCTGTCAGTCCTGCTGGAGAACAAGCCCGGCGCGCTCACCCGCCTGACCGGTCTCATCGCACGTCGCGGGTTCAACATCGATTCGCTTGCGGTGGGCACCACCGAAGTCGAGGAGATCTCGCGCCTGACGATGGTCGTTGACGTTGAAGACGTGCCGCTCGAGCAGGTTACGAAGCAGCTGAACAAGCTGGTCAACGTCATCAAAGTCGTTGAACTCGAACCGGCGAACTCGGTTGAGCGCGGCCACGTGATCTTCAAAGTGTCGGCCGACTCCGTCACCCGCGGACAGATTGCCGACGCCTGCGAACTGTTCCGCGTGCGCATCATCGATGTCGCGCCGGACGCAGTGTGTGTTGAAGCCACTGGCGAAGAGTCCAAGCTGGAGGCACTGCGGGCCGTGCTCGAACCGTTCGGCATCCGCGAAATCGTCCAGTCCGGGCTGCTGGCCATCAGCCGCGGCTCACGGTCGATCTCGGATCGGTCCACCTGGGCGTAACCGGCTGGCCCGAGCCCTCGGGAACACAAGTTCCCGAGCGGTTCCGGGCTGGCACCTCGGCCTTTATCTCACAGTGTGCACGCTCAATTCGCAGTGAGCCGGCACGCTCCTATAATCTCGAAACGACACCCAACATCTGAGACGCGCCATTCGGTGGGCGATCTCAAAGGAAGGAAAATCCCATGGCAGCAGAGCGCTACTACGACGACAATGCCGACCTCGGCGTCATCCAGGGCAAGAAAGTCGCCGTCATCGGCTTCGGTTCGCAGGGCCACGCACACGCGCTGAGCCTGCGCGACTCCGGCGTTGACGTGCGCATCGGTCTGAAGGAAGGCTCCAAGAGCCGCGACAAGGCCGAAGCAGAAGGCCTCAAGGTCGGCACCCCCGCCGAAGTGTCCGAATGGGCAGATGTCATCGTGATCCTCGCACCCGACCAGGTGCAGGCAGACATCTACAACGCCGAGATCGCAGACAAGCTCACCGAGGGCAAGACGCTCGTGTTCTCGCACGGCTTCAACATCCGCTTCGACTACATCGAAGCCCCGCAGGGTGTTGACGTCATCATGGTCGCCCCCAAGGGCCCCGGCCACGTTGTGCGCCGCGAATACGTTGACGGCCGCGGCGTTCCGGTCCTCGTCGCCGTTGAGGTCGACGCATCCGGCAAGGCATGGGACACCGTCCTGTCCTACGCAAAGGCCATCGGCGGTCTGCGCGCCGGCGGAATCAAGACCACGTTCACGGAAGAAACCGAAACCGACCTGTTCGGCGAACAGGCCGTTCTCTGCGGTGGTGTTTCCCACCTCGTGCAGGCAGGCTTCGAAGTCCTTACCGAAGCCGGCTACCAGCCTGAAATCGCCTACTTCGAGGTTCTGCACGAACTCAAGCTGATCGTCGACCTCATGGTCGAAGGCGGCATCGCCAAGCAGCGCTGGTCCTGCTCCGACACCGCCGAATACGGCGACTACGTATCCGGCCCGCGCGTCATCACCCCGCAGGTGAAGGAAGACATGAAGGCTGTCCTCGCCGACATTCAGGACGGCACCTTCGCCAAGCGCTTCATGGACGATCAGAAGAACGGCGCGAAGGAATTCAACGAACTGCGCGCCAAGGAAGAACAGCACCCCATCGAAGCCACCGGCCGCGAACTGCGCAAGATGTTCGCATGGCTCAAGGACACCGAAGACGACTACACCGAAGGCACCGCCGCTCGCTGATCGTCGACTGTGTTGTCGGTCGCTGAGCCTGTTGGCTGACTGACCTTCCGCTGACAACGGCCGAGGTGGAACTCCCCAGAGGAGTTCCACCTCGGCCGTTTTGTGGGGCGGCTGTTTTGTGGGGTGGGGTGCAGCTGGTTCTTGCGGGTAAAACTCCCTGTAACCGGCTTCTGCGCTTTAGCCGCAACGAGACACCCGTTAGCCGGGATCTGCGCTTTAGCCGCCACTGCTAACGGGAGTTTTTGTTGCTAAAGCGTGGGCGGGTCAGCTTTGCCGCTGTGAAAGCCGTCTTTTGGCCGGATTCTGCGCTTTGGCCGCAGTGAGACACCCGTTAGCCGGATTCTGCGCTTTGGCCGCAACGAGACACCCGTTAGCCGGATTCTGCGCCTTAGCCGCCACTGCTAACGGGAGTTTTTGTTGCT
>NZ_KV789350.1:66405-67125 GCF_001807555.1 Brevibacterium sp. HMSC08F02
TGTTGCTAAAGCGTGGGCGGGTGCAGAAATGGGGACGAGGTGACGGGTGGCTGGCTTACGTGGAGGGAAACTCCCGTTAGCCGGTTTCTGCGCTTTGGCTGCAACGAGACACCCGTTAGCCGGGATCTGCGCTTTAGCCGCCACTGCTAACGGGAGTTTTTGTTGCTAAAGCGTGGGCGGGTGCAGAAATGGGGCCGAGGTGCCAGTGCGGGGCCGGCTGCTTTGCTTGGTTGCGCTGTGCGCACCGGTCCGAGTTGCTCGCACCGGGCGAGGTTGCTTCCGGGCGATGCGGTTACTTTTGGCGGCCCTTCATCCTCGGGTTCTGCTTGTTGATGACGTAGATCTTGCCCTTGCGCTTGACCACCTGCGCGCCCGGCTGGTTCTTCAGAGAACGAAGCGATGCTCGCACCTTCATGGGATTCCTTTCGACGGTTGCAGCCTGGCTGTTCCGACTGCTCTTGTGACCCAACTGTCTGCATTGGCTGACTGCCTGCTTGAGCTGGCTGTCTGACGCAGTGCGCCCTTCTGACGAAATGCGCCTATCTGCTTTCTTCAAACTGTCTGCTTTGTCGGGTTGGTGTGATCAGGCCACGCTAAACGCCAGATTCCATGTCATGGAGTGTTCATATGCCTATCTGTTGATCTCGGTGGTGTGGCTGCGGCGGGTGGCTGGCTTACGTGGAGGGAAAACACCCGTTAGCCGGAATCTGCGCTTTAGCC
>NZ_KV789350.1:67145-73879 GCF_001807555.1 Brevibacterium sp. HMSC08F02
AAACACCCGTTAGCCGGAATCTGCGCTTTAGCCGTAACGAGACACCCGTTAGCCGGGATCTGCGTCTTAGCCGCTACTGCTAACGGGAGTTTTTGTTGCTAAAGCGTGGGCGGGTGCAGAAATGGGGCCGGGGTGCCGGCGGGCTGAGGGGCCGAGGTGCCGGCTGGCTGACGGGCCGCCGCGCCGGGCTGCCGCTCCGGGCGCCCGCAGGGCCGAGGCGCCGGGCCGTCGCAAGGACAAACCCACCCCGCCAATCCACCGAATCCAGGCTGAAAACCCCTACCGCCGCCGTCCCGCAATACTGTAAATTTGTCTGAGTGCTGAACTATCGTTTTGAAACATTCCGTCCTGGTGTCGAAACTGACCCCGAAACCGGCAAGAAGAAAGTAGATGCGCGCACCGCCGCTTTCTTTGAGGCCGTCAACGCGGGCTTCCACGACAAGCGCGAAGACGAAGAAAAATCTCTGCAGCGCTACGAGCGCAGCCACGCAGACGGTCGTATTTTCACCGGTGTCTACGCCCCTGAAACTCAGAAGCACGCACTCAGCACCGACGTGCCCGTCGCAACCTTCGTCCACTTCGAAGCGCCGATCAACGTCGGCGAGAACCGCCTGCAGAACGCGCACATGATTACGTGGGTGACGGTGCGCCCCACCCACCGTCGCCGCGGCCTGCTGCGCACCATGATGACGAACAACCTCAAGGATGCCGCTGCGGCCGGCTTCCCGTTTGCCGCTCTGACGGCCACAGAGGGCGGTATCTACCGTCGCTACGGTTTCGGCACGGCATCCTGGATGGGCTCGTTTGAAGTCGACACGAACCCCGGTTTCCGCCTGGCTGCAGAAGCTGATTCTCGCGTCGAAATGTGCGAAGCCGCCGTCCTCAAAGACCTCGCCCCCAGCATCTACGAGCGTTTCATGCGCACAACCCCGGGTGCGGGCGGCCGCCAGCAGCGCTACTGGGATGTCGCCGCGGGCAAGTACGACTTCGAGTCCGGCGGCCCCGACCCGGCCGCCCGAGCCGCTCTGCACTACGACGAAGACGGCGAACCGGACGGCTACGTCACCTACAAGTTCACCGGCTGGGACAAGCCCACCCCGACCGTCCAGGTGCTCGACCTCATTGCGGTGTCCGACGCCGCGTACTCGTCCCTGTGGTCGTTCCTTGGCTCCATCGACCTTGTGGAGCGCGTCAAGTACGACGGTGCCCAGCCTTCACCTCTGCCGTGGCTGCTGGAGAACCCCCGTCGCGTGCAGCAGAAGTCCCACTGGGACCTCCTGTGGCTGCGCATCCTCGACGTCAAAAAGGCCCTTGAGGCCCGCCAGTGGCTGGTGCCGGGAACCCTGACGCTCAAGGTCACCGACTCCCTGGGCTACGCGGAGGGCACGTGGCGCATCGACTCCGATGGCTCGGACGCCACCGTCGAACAGGTCCCGGACGCCCAGCCTGACATCGAACTCGATGTCGCTGAGCTCGGCTCCATCTACCTGGGTGGCGCCGACCCGTCGCTGCTGACCCGTGCCGGCCGCATCACCGAGTGCACCCCGGGGGCGGCTGTGCGCGCCCGGCTCATGTTCTCGATGGCCCGGGCCCCGTACACCCCGTACGAATTCTGACCCGATAACCACACTCACGAGGCGCCGCTCACCACGGCGCCTCGTGTGCTGTTCGGGGGTGGTCGGCTGGGTGTGGGTGCCCCGCGCCAGGGTGGGATGTCAGCCGCTTCACAGTGATCCCTAAACTGTTGTCACGCACACACTTGTAGGGGGAATCGTGACGAAACCTGTTGTCCTTATTGCCGAAAAGCTCTCGGACGCGACCGTGAGTGAACTCGGCCCTGATTTTGAGGTCCGCTACTGCAATGGCGCTGACCGCGCTGAACTGCTGAAGGCTCTGCCAGGTGCTTCGGCGGTGCTGATCCGCTCGGCCACCCAGATGGACGAAGAGGCAATTGCCGCAGCCACTGACCTGCGCGTTATTGCGCGTGCCGGTGTGGGTCTTGACAACGTTGACATCCCGGCCGCAACCAAGGCCGGTGTCATGGTGGTCAACGCGCCGACGTCGAACATCACTTCGGCAGCCGAGCTGACCATGGCCCACATTCTGGGTGCCGCCCGCAACTACGGTGAGGGCAACCGTTCGCTCAAGGCCGGCGAATGGAAGCGCAGCGCTCTGACCGGTGCCGAGCTGTTTGAGAAGACCCTCGGCATTGTCGGTCTGGGCCGCATCGGCGGTCTCGTGGCTGAGCGTGCGCGTGCTTTCGGCATGAAGCTCATCGGCTACGACCCCTACATCACGCAGGCCCGTGCCGGCCAGATGGGCGTTGAGGTTGTCAGCCTCGACGAACTTCTTGAGCGCTCCGACTTCATCACGGTTCACATGCCCAAGACCGAGGAAACCACCGGCATGATCGGTGCGGAGGCCTTCACCAAGACGAAGCCCGGCGTGCGCGTGGTCAACGTTGCTCGTGGTGGAATCATCGACGAAGAGGCCCTCGCTGACGCTATTCGCACTGGCAAGGTGGCTGCTGCAGGACTCGACGTGTGGACGGAAGAGCCCCCGGTCGACAACCCGCTGCTCGAACTTCCTCAGGTCAACGCGACCCCGCACCTGGGTGCATCAACGGCCGAGGCGCAGGAAAAGGCCGGTATCGCCGTCGCCCGCTCGGTCCGTCGCGCCATGGCGGGAGAGCTCGTGCCGGACGCTGTCAACGTCGCCGGCGGTGCAATCCACGAAGACGTTCGCCCCGGCATCATCCTGGCCGAGCGCCTGGGCCGTACCCTCACGGCTCTCATCGACGAACCGCTGGCGCACCTGCGCGTGGAAGTCCACGGCGAGATCGGCGAACTCGATGTTTCCGTCCTCAAGCTCTCAGCTCTGAAGGGTGTTTTCACTGACGTCGTTTCGACCCCGGTCACCTACGTCAACGCTCCCGTCTTGGCTGAAGAGCGCGGTGTGACGACGGAACTCGTCACGTCCACCGACTGCGAGCGCTACCGCAACATCACCTCGATCGTCGCGACCACCGCCTCGGGCAAGCAGATGAGCGTTTCCGGTACCGTCACGGGCCCCAAGCTCATGCAGAAGCTCACCGAGGTCGGCGGCTTCGACATCGAGATCCAGCTGTCAGACAACCTCGTGATGTTCCGCTACGAAGACCGTCCGGGTGTCATCGGCCAGCTGGGTCAGGCGCTGGGCCGTTCGAACATCAACATTGCAGGCATGCAGGTGGCGCGCACCGACGCCGGTTCGGAAGCGCTCGCTGTGCTTGACGTCGATTCGCCGGTGAGCGAAGAAATCGCCGAGGCGGTCGCGGGTGCCGTTGATGCTTCGGCTTTTGCAACGGTCAACCTGGGGGAGTGACTCAGCTTTTCCAGAGGCCGTAGGAATCGGCCAGGCTCGCGATTTTCTTAGCGCGGGCCATGCGGGGGAGGTACGAACCGTCGGTGATCCCATCGGCGTGTTCGGCCTCCTCCAGCATTTCGCGGGCCCATTCGCGGTCTTCTTCGGACGGTGCGAGGCCTTCGTTGACGTAGGGCACCTGGGCTTCGCTGAGCACCAGTTTGCCGGTCATGCCCATTTTCATGGTCCACGCGCAGTCCGAGCTGACGGTGGACTTGCCCGCACCGGGGGAGGACGGCCCGTCAATAGCGCCGGCCAGACCGCCGACGCGGGATGCGATGACAAGTCGAGAGCGCGCGTAGGCCAAGGCGACCGGGTCGTCGCCGATGCCGGTGTCTTTGCGGAAGTCGTTGACGCCGAAGGCCAGGCGGAAGGTGCCGGCAGCTGAAGCGATGCGGGTGGCGTTCTCCAGCCCGAGGGCCGTTTCAATGAGTGCCAGGATCGGCATGCCCACACCCGCGCGGATTGATGTCAGGGTGACCTGTTCGGGTTCTTCTGTGTTCGGCAGCATGATGCCGCGCAGACCGGGCAGTCCGGACAGGGCATCGAGGTCTTCTTCCCAGTGGTGGGTCCACGTGTTGTTGACGCGCACCCAGCCGACCATCCCGTTTTCCAAAGCGCTGACAACATTGGCCCGCGCGGTGTCTTTCTGGTCGTCCGGCACTGCGGCTTCGAGGTCGAAGATGATCGAGTCGGCGTCGCTTGTCTGTCCGGATGCGAACAGATCGGGTTTGGACGCGTTGACGAAAAGCCATGAGCGTGACAGTCGGGCGGGCAGTGCAAGGGCGCGCTTGTTGCGCAGCTGGTCGGACATGCCACCCAGTCTATGAACATGTGAGGCCCAAGGGGAGGGGCCGCTCAATATGTCCACAGATCAAGACGGGTGGCCGAATGACGAGACCGGCGCGTACTGTGGGTCACATGGATTTGAAGATTGCAGTCATGCCGGGTGACGGCATCGGCAAAGAGATTGTTCCCGTCGGACTCGATGTCTTGAACCGCGCCGTTGAAGTCGCCGGTGAAGACGTCACCATCACGACTAAGCAGTTCGAAGCCTCCGCTGAGCGCTGGCACAAGACCGGTGAAACGCTCACGGACGACGAACTCGAAGAGCTGCGCGGCTTCGACGCGATCTACTTCGGCGCCTGCGGTGACCCGTCGGTGCCCTCGGGTGTGCTTGAGCGGGGCATCATCATCAAGATGCGCTTCGGACTGGACCACGCGGTCAACCTGAGGCCCTCGCGGTTCTTTCCCGGCACCTCGTCCCCCTTGGCGAACCCGGGTGACATTGACTTCGTGGTTGTGCGCGAAGGCACGGAGGGCTCCTATACGGGGCAGGGCGGTTCACTGCGACAGGGCACACCTCACGAGGTGTCGAACGAGGTGTCGGTCAACACCTGGTTCGGTGTCGAACGCACGGTTCGGTACGCCTTTGAGCTCGCGCAGAAGCGCTCAAAGAAGCTGACGTGGGTGCACAAGAACAATGTGATGGTGCACGCCGGTCACCTCTGGGGACGCGTGATTGACGCTGTCGCACCGGAGTTCCCGGACGTTGCGGTGAGCTACGAGCACGCTGACGCCAGCACCATGTACATGGTCAACGATCCCGGCCGCTATGACGTCATCGTCACCGACAATCTGTTCGGCGACATACTGTCCGACCTGGCTGCTGCCGTCACCGGCGGTATCGGCCTGGCGGCGTCTGGAAATCTCAACCTTGCGGGTACGGGACCGTCGCTGTTTGAGCCGATTCACGGTTCGGCACCGGACATTGCGGGCAAAGGCATTGCAGACCCGACAGCGGCGATCCTTTCGGTCGCTCTTCTGGCTGAGAACAACGGCCTGGGCAAGGCTGCTGAGGCGATTCGCTCGGCTGTCGAAGCTGATCTTGCCGAGCGCGGGGACGCGCAGCGTTCGACTGAGGAAATCGGTGCGGCTATTCGCGACCGTTTGAGCTGATTCGCTCCCGAATCCCACGAGGGGCCCGGCCATTGTGGCCGGGCCCCTTTTCTATGGCGTAAAGGCGGTGCTGAAGCTTGCTGGAGGCATGCCGTGACATAACTGAGGCCCAGCCGCAATGGCTGGGCCTCAGTTATTCGTGTGGGAGGTGTCAGGCAACTCCGTTGTAGCGGATGGGTTCGCCGACGTTCTGACTGATGAGTTCGTCCTTGGTGGCGTGGCGTGTGTTGGGGGCTTCCTTGCCGGTCTGTCCGCCGCCGTGTTCCAGCAGTTCGAACGATCCGTCTGGGTTCACTGCCTTGACCAGCACGATGTGGTCGGGGCCGGTGATTGCGTCACCGGGCTGGATGTCTTCCCATGCGATCGCGTGGGCGACGCCGTTGGGCACGAACGTGAAGGATGCCTCGCCGGGGCCGCCGGAGTTCCATGCGTAGGACACGAATCCGGAACAGTCCCTGCGGTAGTCATCGAAGTAGTCCTGGCCCTGCGAGTAGTAGGGGGCCTTTGCCATGCGGTCTTCTGCGCGCTTGATGATTTCGTCACGGCTGATTCCCTGGCCGTCAGCCTGAGCGGGCGCGGCCTGAGCCTGGGCTGCGCCGGGGTTTTCTGCTGGGGCTGCCTGAGCGGCTCCTGCTGCTGCAAGCAGGCTGCCTGCGCCGATTGCTGCGGCAAGTGCGCCGTGGGTGAGGGTGCGTGTTAGATCTTTCTTGAGCATGTCACTCTCCATAATCTAGACGTCCTGGAAGACCTCCAGGCATGTTTCACGCTAGGCGCGTTTGTCCGGCACGGGAATGGATCGGGCGGCAAATGAGCTGCTTTTTCATCGTCTTTTCAGCCTTGCGGAGCTATCTTAAGTGCGCGACGAGTAACACCTGACCGCAGCTTTACCGTTCGACTTTTCAACGATGGTGCCCAGGCCGCGGCTAGGAACGCGGCACACAAATCTGCATACAAAAGGCGGCGGGGCCACAGGATTTCTCCCGTGGCCCCGCCGCTTTTGTGTGAGTCAGCGACTCAGCGCGGTGGCTGTTCTACAGCTCAGCGCTTCGAGGGGCGCCTGCGCACTGCGAGCAGTCCCACGCCGCCGGCGATCAGCACAGCTGCTGCAGCGAGTGTGCCTGCAACGCTGACACCGGTGCGCGGCAGAGGCGAGCTGCCTGAGCCGTTCGAGTCAGCCGGCTTGTTGCCGTCCCCACCCGAGGTGCCACCCGTGTCACTGCCTCCCGAGGTGCCGGGAACCTGGGCCTCCTCGCTCGGCTTGTCGCTGGGCTTACCGGGTTCGTTCGGCTTGTCGCTCGGATCCTTGGAAGGTTCCTCGGTCGGGTCCTGCGAGGGTTCGTCAGAGGGGTCCTGGCTCGGTTCCTCGGTCGGGT